>JBDSOK010000309.1:0-6542 GCA_039914845.1 Nitrospiria bacterium
CCGGTTTTCGCCGCCGCCAGCAGCGTTCGGCCGTCGCGCGGGTCGAGGACCAGGTGGTTGATGATATGGCCGAGGAAATGCGGCCCGTCCACCCGCCACGTCCGCCGTGTCGCATCGCCGTGGAACAGCCAGGCGCCCTTGCGCGTGGCGACGAGGACCAGCACCCGCCGCGCCGGGAGTCGGCGCGGGGCGGGTTTCGCGCGGGGAGGGATCCGTGTTCGAGTGGACTGCTCGGTGGCGCGCGCCATGATCACTCCTTCTCTACCGCTCTTGCGTAGACGCTAGCAGGGTGCTGAAAAAGTCCGCACCCTGCTCTCCCAGGGGCTCGCGCCCCTAGGACGGCCCCGAAAACCGGGGCCTGTGACCCCTCGAAGGGGGCCAACCCCCTTCGAGCAACCCCCACGCAGGCTTTTTCAGCAGCCTGCTAGAACTCGTACCCGATGATCATCTTCACCAGCAGGTCGTCGCTGGCTTGGGTCAGGCCCACGCCCACGCCGAAATCCACGTCCACGGGACCCAGCACGAACTTGACCGCCGGCACGAGGTAGTGGCTCTGCGCGTCCCACGGCCGCCAATCGCGGAGCTCGCCCAGCGCGCCATAGAGCTCGAGGCCGAGACGGAGGCCGCCCATCGGCGCGTACACGCCCGCGGCGTACTCGAACTCCACGCCCTCGGTCACGTCGACTTCGCTCACGTTCTTTTCGAAGATCGGATTGAGGCGCACGATCACCGGGGCGAGGCGCTTTTCGAAGATCAGGCGGGTTTCGAGTTTCTCCGAGCGGCCGTAGGCGGCGGTGGGGATGTAGTACTCGAAGTACAGGGCGGTGTCGAAGAACCGCTCGCCCGCTTCGAAGAGCCGATAGCGCGAGACGACGGTCCGGAACTGGACGTATTCCAGATCGGCGTCCGGATGGTTCTCGAAGTCGAGGTAGCCGGAGATCGTCCAGCGGTCGGTGACGCCGTACTCCAATTCGAGCGCGTGCCGCGAGAGGTCCTCCTTGCTCACGGTGGTCGTCGTCGGGCGACCCGCGAACTCGTACCCGGCGCCGGATTGGAGGACGCGATCGTACCAGTAGGCGAGCTCCGCCGTGCCTTGGGCGGGCGTCGAATAGCCGTAGACCTTGAAGCCGCGGGCCTCGGCCCGGTCGATTCCCCCGAGCGCGAGAACGAGGATGATCGATAATGCGGTGAATCCGTGACGAATCGTCATGCCGACTCCTTTCGGGCCGCCAGTGCGGCGGCTTGGAATAAGACCGTGTGGGTTGCGCTGATCTTGATATCGACCCGGCTGCCGCGTGCGTACACGACATCCGAGGGTTGCGTGGAATGCAGCGGGCGGCCGGACGGGAGGAGTACGGTGTAGAGATTTTCCGAGCCGCGGAACTGCCGGGACAGGATCGTGGCCGCGCCCTCGGCGCCGCCGATCACGAGCACGTCGTCGGGGCGGATCATGACCGAGACGTCGGTGCCGGAGGGCAGGCCCGCGGTGTTGGGAAACGGGCCCAACTCGGTCCGGACGCGGTCGCCCTCCACCGTGCCGGGAATGAAGTCCGCCTGGCCGACGAATTCGGCCACGAACGGCGTGGTCGGCACGTGATAGATCACTTCGGGCGTGCCGATCTGTTCCAGGCGCCCCTGGTTGAGCACCGCGATCTGATCGGCCATCGCGAAGGCCTCTTCATGATCGTGCGTGACGAGCACCGTGGTGGCGCCCGACTGCTGCAGAATGGCCGCGACCTCGGCGCGCATCCGCGAGCGCATGTCGGGGTCGAGATTCGAAAACGGTTCGTCCAGGAGCACGACGATAGGGTTGGGCGCCAGCGCGCGGGCCAGTGCCACCCGCTGCTGTTGGCCGCCCGAGAGCTGATGGGGGTAGCGCCGCTCGAAGCCGGTCAACCCCACCAGGTCCAGCACGTCGGCCACGCGCCGCCGCCGGCCCGGCCGATCGCGTTTGTGCAGGCCGAACACCACGTTCTGTTCGACCGTCAGGTGCGGAAACAGCGCATAGTCCTGGAACACCATGCCGACCCCGCGCTGCTCGGGGGGAATCCAGAATCCGCCTCCCGCGACGCAATTCCCGTCGAGCCGGATCATGCCGGTGCTGGGCTCCTCGAATCCCGCGATCAGGCGCAAGAGCGTCGTTTTCCCGCATCCGCTCGGCCCGAGCACGGCCAGCGTGTGGCCGTGGGCCACGGTGAGCGACAGGGCGTCCACCGCCGGGGCGTGATCGGGGTGGTAACGCTTGGTCACGCCCGCCAATTCGATGACTGTTCCCGGCGTCGCGTTCATTCGGGGCGCTCCGCGGCGGACGGGCGACGAGGCGTGATGTGGGATCGGGTGATCATTGAGTTGAAAATGAAAACTAATATCATTGAACGGCGTCTGTCAAGTGAAAAGGTGCGGGCACCCTTATCGCGCGCTCAACAGATGCAAATCGAGAAAGAGATAGACGAACCAGCCGGCGAGCAGAACAAACCAGCCCCCGATGAGAATGAACTCGAGGGTGGTGTGGAAGGAGACCGAGAAGTTCTCGGCCACCATCGTCGAGACGTCTTCGAGCGTGTCGAGCTTTTGCCGGATCGAGGACTGCCAGGCTTCGAGGTGAAACTTCTTGGCCAGCAGGGCGTACAGCCGGGCGGCGTACCAGTCGCCGATCAGCTTGATCCGGTACTCGGCGGTCTGAAATTCCAGAATGGACTCGGTCCGGACGCGGATGATCTCCCGGAGCACGCCGCGAATTTCCCGTCCGCGGAAGACGGTCGTCTTGTGGGCGGAGGGCAGCAACTGCGCGATGCGCCCCAGCCGCGCGTCAAGGTCGCGGTCGGAGGTGCGGAGGCGCAGGAGCTGGAAGTTCGCCATCTGCATCAATTCGATCGAGGCCTCGAAATCGGATTTGGGGTCGAAAAGGATTGCGCCGTCCCAGTCGACGATCGTGAGGTCGTCCTTGCCGTATTTGATGTTGGCTTGCAGCGTGGCTCGGACCTCTTCCTCGTCGAGGGGCAGTCGTTCGTCCTTGATCAGGCCGACGAACCGCTCGCCGTGGAGCGTTAAGAAGACCTCGGGGTCGCCGGTGTAATCCGCGACGCAATACACCCGGTATTCTTCCTGATCCTGGGGGTCGCCGTCGAGTTGTTCCAGGGTCCGGCGGCACGCCGCGATGAGGTCGTTTTGCAGTTCGAATAGGGGCTCGGTCAACAGATCGTCGACATCGATGCCGATCTCCACGATCGCGTAGCCGGGGCCGTAGGTTTTCACCACCTGGCGCCCTTTCCGCCCGCCCAACATGATCGGCAGCGTGTCGATCATCCGCTGCCGCGGCATGATGTCGGCATAGTTCGGCGCCGCCTTGGACGGTTTGGATTCGAGCGAGGCGGTGGGTTGGATGCGCGCGCCGACGCGGCCGATGACGAAGCCGATCAGTCGCGCCGGAACGGCGATCGACGGGGGACCCATGCGGGGGATCATACGGGCGCGCCGGAGCGCGTGTCAAACCGCCGGACGCCCACGGCCATCCATTCTCGGTCTTTCCCCCGATCGCGATTCCGCTTGACTTCATCGGCGACGCTCCCCTACACTCTCGCCATGCAGACCGGCCGGCCGGGCGCCGCATTGGGCACAATGCAGGACGTATGGGAGTACTATCGCGCCGATCTGCACGGTGTGGACCTCCAGATCGACAAGCACGTCGATTCCGACGTGCCGCTCATCAATCAAGTGGCGCTCTATATTCTGACCAGCGGCGGGAAACGTATCCGCCCGCTCTTGCTGATGATCGCCTCGCGTCTCGGCCGGGACGAGGTGCCGGTCGAGCATGCCGTCACGCTGGCGAGCGCGGTCGAGTACATCCACGCCGCCACCCTCTTGCACGACGACGTGTTGGATGAGGCGGCCCTGCGGCGGGGCAAGGATCCCGCTCACGCACTCTGGGGGAACCGGGCCACGATTCTGGTGGGCGATTACCTCTATACCAAGGCCGTCTGTCTGGCCGTCCAGTTAGGTTCGATTGAGGTCGACTCGATCCTGGCGCACGCCTGCCGCATCATGGCCGAGGGTGAAGCGCTGCAATTGCTGCATTGCGGGGATCTGACGCTGACCGACGAGGCCTATCTGAAGATCGTCGAATGCAAGACCGCGGCGCTGCTCTCGGCGGCGTGCCGGTTGGGCGGGGTGATCAGCGGCGCGTCGTGGGACGAAAAAGAGGCCCTCGCGCGATTCGGCCGGCACCTGGGCATCGCCTACCAGGTCGCCGATGATACGCTCGATTACGTGGCCGACCAGGGGCGGCTCGGCAAATTGCTCGGCAAAGATCTGTCGGAGGGAAAAATCACGCTGCCGTTGCTTCACCTGCTGCGTACCGCGAGTGAAGGCGAGCGGAGCGTGATCGAGACCGTCATCCGCGAAGGCCAGGCGTCCCCGAGTCAATTACAGGACATCCTTGATCTGATGCAGACCTACGGTTCGACGGTCTACGCCCTGGACGTTGCCCGCCGGCACATCGCCGTCGCGCAGCAAAGCCTCGACGTCTTCGAGCCGTCCCCCCACCGCCAAGCGCTCTCGGCGGTCGCGGAGTACGTCGTGTCCCGCGATCACTGATCGGACCTTCCGTGTCCACCCCATTCTTTCGCTGTGTGGCCCTCATGCTGTTCCTGGCGTGGTTCCCGCTCGCGTGCACGTCGTCCGACCGCGCCGCCCAGGAGGTTTTCGATTTGGCGCAGTTCGAAGAGCGGCAGGGGAATCTGGATCACGCCCGCCGGCTCTACGGCGACATTCTGGCGCGTTATCCGGAGACCGAGTGGGCTCGGAAGGCGCAAGAGCGCCTCGCGGCGGTCCCGCCGGCCGATACCCCGAGGCCCTAAAAACCATTTGACAGCGGTTTGATCGTCGTGATACAAGTACGATGGTATCTATGAGTTGTACGAGGGCTGTGAGTGGAAAGTACCGCAGCGATTGTGCTGCGGTTTTTTTACGCGCCTCCGTTCGCTTCGGTACCCCGGGAGGGATCCCGAGCTCGATGAAAGGAGGTGCGTAAATATGGCGAGAGGAAAAGTGAAGTGGTTCAACGGCAGCAAGGGCTACGGATTCATCACTCCTGATGAGGGACGTGACGTGTTCGTGCACTTTTCAGCCATTCAAGGTGACGGATTCAAATCTTTGGACGAGGGTCAAGAGGTTGAATTTGAGATCGTGAATGGTCCGAAAGGACAGCAAGCGGCGAACGTGACGAAGGTCTAGTCGCGAGCCATACACTGAAGGCCCGGGGTACTCACCCCCGGGCCTTTTTTGTTGTCACTCCCAGCAAGCCGTCCGCGGCGGCATCCGAGCGGGTCAAGACTTGCCGACGCCCAAGACTTTGGCCGCTTTGGCGACCGCCTCCGGCTTGACCCAAAAGATCGCCCCGTAACGCCCCGCTCCGGCACAGACGGCGTCGATGGCCGTGACATTGATTTTTGCGGCCGCCAACCGTGCCATGAGGTCGGCGATCGCGCCCGGCCGCTCATCGCCTTGAACCAGAAACGCCGTTTTCTTAGGTTTTAACTTCAGCCCCAGACGCTTGGCCGCGGATTGAAAGGCTGCGGCGTCTTCGGGGATAAAATCCATCTGTGCGCGACGGCCGCTGGGAAATCCGGTGAAGGCAAGGAGATTGATCCCCGTGTCGCGCAACCCTCCGAGAATCCGCGCTCCCTCACCGGCTTTGTGGGCTGTGTCGACGGCGAAGTACTCGATTCGGCGAATGCTGTCCATGGGTTACCTCCTGGTGGGATGGGTCGCTCCTCGATAGCACATCGGGGCGCAAAATACAATTTGAGCGCCCCGACGGAAGCGGGGTTCCCACTCGATGGGGTCGTGGAGGTCGGGGTCTGAGGGCCCCCGGATCGTCGGAGCCCCCAGCGGAGTCCGAGCGGGCACCGCCCGCTCGGACTCCAAAGGTGGAACGCTTAGTTCTTGCCGACGTGCAATTCGTTCTTGACGGACTTCACGCCCTCCACTTTCTTGGCAATGGCTTCGGCCGCCGTGACCTCGTCTTTGCTGTCCACATTCCCCTTCAGATAGACGACTCCGGACGTGGTATCGACGTCGATCTTCAGTCCATCGGTCCGCGTGTCCGCCAGCAGGCGAGTCTTGATGCTGGCCGTGATCGTGGCGTCACTCGTGGTTTCCGCCACGGTTCGGTCCGCCCAGGCTCCGCTGGTCATGGCCATCATCGCTGCAAGCATGAATACCGGCACATTGATCACTTTCCATGTCTTCATCACCATCCTCCATGTGGTTGTGAACCTCTGGTCGTTCTGGCTCAGTTTCAGGTGTATTGTAAGGCCCCCGCCGTCGCGTAGAACATGGGGCAATAACCTGAGGCGGGGAGGGAAAATGCCGGAGACGAAAATCGGGCCAGGGCTGACCGGGGCCGATATCGGGAGCGCACGCAGATTCGACGGGGAGAGCCGTCTTCCCACCCCATCCCTTGGGTGGATCCCTGTGAGTCCGCGAAAGCGGCGTGACGTCGGCCTGGGCCATCCCCCGCCGTTCGGAGGGGTGTGAGCGCC
>JBDSOK010000002.1:0-2632 GCA_039914845.1 Nitrospiria bacterium
GACCGTCATGACATCCGTCAAGGGAACATCGACTCCCGCTCCCGCTTGGAACCCGAACCGGTTCGACGTGTCGTTCGGCTGTCCGGCCAGGACGCCCTTGTATTTGACGTCGGTGTAATGCCACCCCACGCCGGCCAGCAGATACGGCGAGATGGTGGGATTGGGCGCGACATACAACAGGGCGGAGAGCATCACGGGATAGCTGCGCACCTCGACGACTCCGCCGGCATAGTCGTCCTCGCGATAATCGATCGAGGCTTCGGCTCCCAGCGACGGGAGCACGCGCAGCCGGGCCTGTAAGCCTCCCGAGAAGGCGCCCTTGTCCGCGTCCGCGCCCTTGTAGTACGCCGCGCGGGGACCGAACCCAAATCCCGAAGAGACGGCATCGGCGTCGCCCGGTAGAGCCAGACCGGCACCCGGAGCACCCACCAAGATTCCCATCATTCCCGCAGAAATGATCCATCGCGTAGAGTTCTTCATTCGTAGCCCTCCTGTGGTCCTTTCGCCATTGAATCACCTCCAGGTTGCGGATTTGTTGCGCGGCCGCCGGCGGCCGGCGGCCGCCCTGCATTCCAATCGGGAATGAAACGGACCTCCTCCATGGGCAACCGCCGCTTTATCCCGGCGGCTTTTTCTGCTAGTGTCCTCACCCAGCATGTCTCCCTCAGCCGCGATCCCGCCTTCGCCATTCCGTTTCAATCCCGACGACGAATACAATCGACGGCTGCTGGCGAATGTCCATCCCCACGACTGGGTCAATCCCCGGCCGAACGGCCGCTATAACCTCGTAGTCATCGGCGGCGGCACCGCCGGTCTCGTCGCGGCGGCCGGCGCCGCGGGACTGGGGGCGAAGGTCGCCCTGATCGAAAAACAGTGGATGGGGGGAGATTGCCTCAACGTGGGCTGCGTGCCGTCCAAAGCCCTGCTCCGCTCGGCGCGCGCCGCGGTGGACGTCCGTGACGCCGCTCGATTCGGCGTGGGAGTCTCGGGGGCCACCGTCGACTTTGCGGCCGTGATGGAGCGCATGCGACGGATCCGCGCGCAAATCAGCCCCCACGATTCGGCCGCGCGCTTTGCCGCCCTCGGCGTGGACGTCTTTTTCGGCGAAGGCCGATTGCTCGGCGGCGACCGCGTCCAGGTGGGCGATGCCGTCCTCTCCTTCGCTCACGCCGTGATCGCGACCGGAGGACGCGCCGCCGTGCCGCCGATCCCCGGCTTATCGGACGCGGGCTTTTACACCAATGAAACCGTCTTTTCGCTGACCGCGCTGCCGCGGCGCGTTGCGGTGATCGGCGGCGGGCCGATCGGCTGCGAACTCGCGCAGGCCTTCCGCCGGTTCGGCGCCGAGGTCCGGCTGCTGGAACAGCACGGGCGGATCTTGAACCGCGACGATGCGGCCGCCGCCGAGGTTGTCCACCGGGCGCTGGTCGCCGACGGGGTGACGATTCGCTGCGGCGCCGTCGTGCGCCACGTCTCGGGCGGCGAGGAACCGCACATACTCCTTGCCGACGAACGGGGCGAAGAATCCCTGACCGTCGACGCGATCCTGGTCGGGGTGGGACGGGCGCCCAACGTCGAGGGCCTGGGGTTGGAGGCCGCGGGGGTGGCGTATGACGGGCGGCGCGGCGTGATCGTCGATGAGCATCTGCGCACGACCAATCGCCGGATTTTCGCCGCGGGGGATGTCTGCTCGCCTCACCAATTCACCCATGCCGCTGACGCGATGGCCCGCGTGGTCATCCACAACGCGCTCTTCGGCGGCCGTTCCCGAGCCGACGCCTTGATCATTCCCCGGTGTACATACACCGATCCGGAGTTGGCCCACGTCGGACTCTCGGAAGGTGAGGCCTCCCAGCGGGGGATCGCGATCCGCACGTTCAGGCATGAGATGGCGGGCGTGGATCGGGCGGTGCTGGACGGGGAGGATGCGGGGTTCATCGCGATTCACGTGAAACCCGGGACCGGCGCCATACTCGGGGCCACGATCGTCGCGCGTCATGCGGGCGATCTGATCGCCGAGGTGTGCCTGGCCATGACGGGGCGGCTGGGCCTGGGGACGCTCGCGAAGACGATCCATCCGTATCCCACCCGATCCGAACTCATCAAGCGGGCGGCCGACGCCTACAACCGATCGCGCCTCACCCCGAGGGTGAAGCGCCTCTTCACGCAGTGGCTGTCATGGACCCGTTGACCACGCAGCCCTCATCGTCTCCCCCCGTCGATCATGAGGGCAAGTGGGTGCTCATCGCCGTCATCGGCCTCGGGGCGCTGTTTCTCTATTGGCTCGATCCCGGGCGCTGGTTGCGCCTCGACGTCGTTCAGGCGCAGCGCGAGGCGCTCTTGGCCTGGACCGCGGCGCACGAGGGGCTCGCCGCGGCGGCCTTCATCCTGCTGTACTGCCTGCAGACCGCGTTGTCGTTCCCTGGTGCGACGCTGCTGACCTTGTTGGGAGGCTTTCTCTTCGGCCCCGTGTTGGGCGCCCTCTACGTCAATGTCGGCGCGACTACCGGCGCGACGCTGGCCTTTCTCTCCGCGCGCTATCTGTTCCGGGATACGGTCGAACGAAAATTCGGCGCGCGTCTCCAGACCATCCAGGAAGGGTTCGCGCGTGACGGGTTCAACTACCTGCTCA
>JBDSOK010000010.1:0-5230 GCA_039914845.1 Nitrospiria bacterium
TGGCGACGGCGTATGAGCTCGCCCGAGTTGGATGCCGGGTTTTGGTGTTGGAACAGGCGCCGCACGTCGGCGGGTGTATCCGCACCGAGCGGACTCCCGAAGGGTATGTGATCGAGCACGGTCCGAATAGCCTCCTCAATCTCAATCCCGAAGTCGATCGGTTCTGCCATGAGCTGGGGCTTGATCAGGAGCGCGTGTTCCAAGACCCGCGTTCCCGTCGGCGGTATCTCGTCAAAGCCGGCCGACTGGTTCCGGTTCCCTCCCGATTCCACCAGATTCCTCTGACGCCGCTTTGGAGCGCGAAAGCTAAATTTCGCGCGCTGGCGGAGCCGTTCATTCCCGTCAGAACCGGTGAAGGGGATGAAAGTGTCGCCTCATTCGTCGGTCGGCGTTTCGGCCGCGAGATGGTGGAGTACGGGGTCGAGCCGTTTGTCGCCGGAATCTTCGCGGGCGACCCCGATCAGCTCTCGATGGCCGCCAGCTTTCCCCGGGTGGCCGCTCTGGAACGTGAATATGGCAGTGTGGTCGCGGGATTGATCGGCACCCGGTTCCGGCGCCGGGAGGCGCGTGCGCCGTTGCGGGTCTTTTCATTCCGTGAAGGGGTGGGGGCGCTTCCCGAGGCGTTGCGCCGGAACCTCGGCGACCGGGTCAGAACCGGCGTTCGGGTCGTGGAGGTGATGAGGCGGCTTCGGGACGGCATCCCGTCGTTCGTCGTCAGGGCGGAAGAAGACGGGATCGACCGGATGTGGACCGCAGATCGTCTGGTGATGGCCACTCCCGCGGATGTCTCGGCCCGCCTCGTCCACCACTTGTCCCCGCTCCTGGCCGATCAATTGGAACAGATTCCCTACGCGCCGGTCGGTCTGGTCCATCTCGGCGTGTCGCGTTCGGCGCTTACGCGGTTTCCTGGAGGGTCGGGATGTCTGGTGCCCAAGCGCGAGGGTCTCTCGATCTTGGGCTCGCTCTGGAGCTCGAACGTCTACCCGAATCGCGCGCCGGAGGGATCCGTTCTCCTGACCAATTACGTCGGGGGTGTTCGCGACTCGGATGTCTTGAAATGGAGCGATCGGGAGCTGACCGACTTGGTCGTGAACACTCTGCGAGGGCTGATCGGCCTTAGCGGCGCCCCGACCTTCGTGCGGGTGGTGCGACATCCCCGTGCTATTCCTCAGTATGTGATGGGGCATGGCGAGCGCGTCGCCGCCATCGCCGGCCTGTTGGGCCCGTTGTCGGGGTTGTTTCTCGCCGGCAATTACCTCGATGGAGTATCGGTCCGCGATTGTTTGACGCAGGGGGTGGTCTTGGCTCAACGGGTGGCGGCCTCATTCCCGGCGTGCGGAGCCCCGGCCCAACTCGCGACCGGCCTTGCGCCCGTCGGCCAGAAGAATTCTTGACAGCGTGTGTGTGTTGGGTTTATAGTCGGCCCCGTTTTTTTGGACCGACGGTTGTCCCGCCGGTTCCATGAACGCTAGGCTGAATAGCCCGGCCCGTCGTGCGTCTGATGGAGGGACACACGAGGGGGAACCGCGTGGGAACGAGAGGAAGCAATCAACTGGGAGGGGTGCAATGAATGTTCGGCAGGCAGTAGTGGTAGCGGTAGGGGCGGCGGTGTTGGCGATGAGCACATCGGTCTGGGCGGAATACGCCGAGGCCCCGGTCGCCGATGGCGGAACCGTCTCAGGAAAGGTCACGCTCAAGGGCGCGCCGCCCGCACCGAAGACCTTTGAATTCTCAAAATTTCCGAATCCCGGATTTTGTGCGAAGGTCGACAACGATGGGAAGGGCCGTCGGGTCGTCCAGGAGGTTCAAGTCGGGGCAGGCAACGGGTTGAAGGACGTGGTGGTGTATATCGCGGGTATTGAAAAAGGGAAGCCGTTCACGTTCGACGGCACGGACGTCAAGGCCGAGGGGTGCAAGTTCTTGGTCCAAGGCGGACCGTCCACCTTCGCCGGGGTCGTGGTGAAGAAGAAGGAAATCCGTATTCTCAACCAGGACGCAGACCCCAGCGATCCCAAGGCCGCGACGGGCGTCTTGCACAATCCGCACAGCTATGAAGTGGCGGGCGCCAGCAACAGCACCATCTTCAATCTGCCGCTTCCCGAGAAGGGCCAGACGGTGAAAAAGCCGGTGGTACTCCGCAAGAAGGACAGCATCTTCAAGGTGGAATGCGATCAGCACAACTACATGCAGGTGTTCTTCCAGCCGGTCGACAATCCGTATTACGCCATTGTCGGCGAAGACGGCACGTTCAGCATCGACGGGGTTCCGCCCGGAGATTATCAAGTCCGTGCATGGCATCCGACGCTGGGTAAGCAAGAGTCGAAAATCACCGTTCCGGCGAAAGGCCAAGCGAAAGCCGACTTCGCGTTCGCCGCGAAATAATCCGTCGTCGCGCGCATGCCGACGAGGTTCGATCGTTCGATAGGGCGGGGGATCTCCCCCGCCCTATCCGTTTTGGGCCGTGCCCGCCCCCGTCGGGCCCTTGCACGGGAGAAGGAGTATCGTCACGATGGATGACTCATCGGGCCCGGGGCCGATCAAAAAAGACGTGCTCTTTTACGGCATGGTTCTGGCGTTCGTCGCCTTCGTGCTCATGCTGGTGTTCTTGGGCTATGCGATGATCCAGTCCCGCGCCTCCAATCGGATGGCCGCCCGGACGGCGTCGGCGCCGGTCGCCGACGTTACACCCGAAGCCCGGGATTACAGCCGCCTGCGCACCATGACAGGCGATGACGGCGGCGAGATGGTGCTCGTCCCCTCGGGTCCCTTCTTAATGGGGAGTCCTCCGGTCGAGGGCGATCAGGACGAGACGCCTCAACGCGGGGTCTTCGTCGCGGCGTTTTGGATCGACCTGTACGAAGTGTCCTTCCGTCAGTACGCCGCCTTCTCCTCGGCGACCGGCGCGCCGGTTCCGGTCATTCCCGTGTTGCAGGATGACCCCGCCAAGCTCACGGCGCCGGAACAACCCGTCGTGGCGGTCTCGTGGACCCAAGCGGGCGATTATTGCCGCTGGGCCGGGAAGCGGTTGCCGACGGAAGCGGAGTGGGAGAAGGCCGCTCGCGGCGAGCGCGGCGTGAAATGGCCCTGGGGCCACGTCTTTGGAGCGGGTCTGGCCAACATCCAGGGCGATGAGGATGGGTTCAGATACACCGCGTCGCCGGGAACGTTGGTCCGGGGGCGCAGTCCCTACGGAGCGTATGACATGGCCGGGAATGCAGCCGAATGGGTCGCCGATTGGTACGGCGGCACCTACTATCTGGGCGCCCCGTTTGACTCGCCGACCGGGCCGGCACGCGGCAAGCATCGGGTCTATCGGGGGGGATCGTGGAACGACACGCCGTCGGATGTCCGCACGGCGAAACGCTTCGCGGCGGCCCCGCATCAGACCAGCGCAGTTATCGGTTTCCGCTGTGCGAAGGACGCGTCGGAACAGTCCGAATCAGAGTAAGTCGAAATAATACAGAATCATAAACACCGCGATGACGAGATTGATGACCATTCCCAGCAACACGACCCAATCGAAGACCGATCGTTTTCGTGCCGCGCGTTCTTCTTCGGCGTCCATGTGTTCCCCCGGATAGTCGGGCTAGAATGCCAAAATGGAAAAGTCGAGTCAAGACCGCTCACCGTGAGAAGGGAAGGGGCGCGAGGTCGGCCTCAGGCCTGTACATTCGGCTTGACTTCGCAATCGGGCGGCTCCTATAATGCCCGCGGAGTTTCACGGCCGTCACAGTCGGATTTCCAGCCGCCGCCCAACTCGATTCGCATGGCGGCAGCGAATAGGTTGACGCATGTACGAATTCGGCATCGGGCATTACCTCTTATATCCCCTCGGGATATTTCTCTTTAGCGGTCTCTTCTTTTTCTACGGCTATCGAGTCGGTCGCCGATGGGAGCGGGGTCGCCTGACCGCCCCGGAGTCCGAGGCATCGTCCTGATGCGCGCTCGGTTTTATGTCGGATTGGCTGCGGTGTTCGTTTTGGCCGCGATGGCCGTGGATGCGTGGCTCGGCCAATTATACATTCGGTACATGATCATTTTCTCCGGAGCCATTTTTCTCTGGGGGATGGCCGTGGGCCAGCGATCGGAGCGGGCGTGGATTCGTCGGGGAACGGCGAGGCGAGTCTCATCGTTCGCCCGCGCCCAGGCGGACAAGGAGGCCGGGTAGTGAAACATTTGTTCTACGCGTTTTATGTGTCGTTTTACGCGGCGGCAATGTTCGTGGCCGGACTGTTTTTCGGACAATTTATGGAGCGGCGTTGGACCGCGCGGGAACGCGCGGAGTCCGCAGTGGAGGAGCCCCACGCCTCCCCCGAGCGTCTCGTCTTGGATGAGGCTCCCTTGGGCGTGTCCACTCGAGGGAAGCTCCCCACCACCCGTTAGCGGCGCCGACAGGGCTGCCGCGGCGGGTTGTGCCTCTGTTCTCGTTGTGCCCGGTGTCTCGCCATGAGTCGATTGTTCAAATGGCTGTATCTGTCGATGGTCTTTGCCGTGGTGGCCATCCTGTGGGTCGGGATTTCACGCACCGGGCAAGTGCCCGGCACGAGCAAAGACGGTCCCGGGTACCGGCCGATCGCCACCAAGATCGAGGAAGCCCGGGACATCACCTCGCGCGCAGAGGCCCAGATCATGGCGGTCACCATCGACCCCGAGTATGATCGGCTCATCGCGATCCCGGGGGGGCAGTTCGTCCTCGGTGACCGGGACGGCGGTGCCATCGAACAGCCCGAGCGGATCGTGACGCTGTCGGCCTTTGCCATCGACGCGTATGAAACGACCTTCGCCCAATACTACGCGTTCGTGAGCGCGACCGGTCATCGTAAGCCCCGCCTCTACAGCTATCCCAATGTGGACCCCGAACCGTTGCGGTATCTCACCAACGCCTTCAATCCGGTGGTCGGCGTGTCCTGGGAGGATGCGCTGGTCTACTGTCTCTGGCGCGGCAAGCGATTGCCCACCGAGGCGGAATGGGAACGCGCGGCGAAGGGGACGGATCGGCGGTCATGGCCGTGGGGCGATCGCGCCGAGCCGCACTTCGCGAATCTGGTGGGCGACGAGGATGGATTTAAGTATACCGCTCCGGTCGGCGCGCAGCGCCGGGATCGGAGCCCCGAAGGGGTGTTCGACCTGACGGGCAACGTCATGGAATGGACGTCGGACTGGTTCGATGAGCGGGCCTACGCGACCGTGCCGGCGTCGGATCCTTCCGGTCCCCCGCGCGGCGTCGAGC
>JBDSOK010000100.1:0-8852 GCA_039914845.1 Nitrospiria bacterium
ATGATGCCGTAATCTGTCGGGCTCAGGTACCGGGTGTACACCGGGAGCATGATGAAACTGGTCGCCCGGTTAAGGATCACGCCGATGCTGTATACCCCGGCGTGGCCGAACGTCTTTCTCAGGTCGCCGTTCACGGCTCCCGGGAAACCCACTGTAACGTGTCGGAGAGCGTGATCGATTCAACCCCGGCATCGCGCAGGTACACCAGACACTCCTTGATCCGTTGCAGGAACCGGCGCTCGTCACTCTCGGTCTTCACGAACGGAGTCAGACCGGCCATCAACGACGGGGAATGGAATGTGAGGTTGACCAATTCGTATCCGTTGGCCGCAAAACGCTTGACCAAACGAATCATGCTTGGGCCGTCGCTCATTTCCGGTGAGAGCCAGACCTTGTTGATGATCCCCAGTCGGTCAAGGACCCCGTTGACACCGGTGTTGCGGAACCGTTTCTGAATCCGATCAGCCAATGCGAAGTTCTCCTGGAGAAATCCAATCGTCGCCGGCACTTCGAGAAGTTCCCCCAGAGGCGACATCTTCGAAATATCATCCGGCGAGAACCGATAGACATCCGGAAAGCACTCCGAGAAATCCGGACCGAACGACCTCGACCAGTCAATAAAGGGGGTCACCGAGGTATCGACCTTGTACCCGTAGCGATGAATCGTCTCCGCGACCTCCCGACTGAAACCCCAGCGCCCGGCCCGAAAGGAGATCGGGGTGACTCCGAAACGATCCCGGATCACCTCATGGAGCCTGCCGATCTTCTTCATCTGCAAGTCGCTCGTGAGGTTACAGAGCATGCTGTGGCGCTCGTCCTTTTCCTCTTCGAATGGAGGCGTGCTCCAGGGATGACAGTGCGTGCCGATCTCACACCGCCCGTCGTCAAGGACGGCCTTCAACAGCGCCACGGCGTTGTCGTCGGTCGCGACGGGATACGACACCAGATACGTCGGCCTGACATGACACGAGTCGAACATATCTTGAAGCGCCTGGATGCGTCCAATGTTTTTTACGGTAAATCGGTCGTCGCGATACCCGCCCCAGTTATCTTCCTCGGTATCGATGGTGACCACGAGCTTCATACCGACACCTCGTCCGGAAGAGGCATCAGATCCTGCATGGGGGCCTCCCGCCCTCCCACCACGTCTCCCACCACGTCCCCCACCAACCTCCCCAGCCGCTCGCGATCGCGCTCCGTGACAAAAGGATGCACCGGCAACGTCACCAAGCGATCGGCCACCCACGCGGCGTGGGGACAATCGGCCCCCCCGACGCGGCCCCGAAGTTCCGGGATGGCCGGAATGGCCGAGGGATACATCGGACTGATGCCCAACCCCAGGTCGTCGGCCCGCGCACACAATTCCTGTTTGAGCTCCGGACTCTCCAACACGAGAGGAAGCCGAAGATAGACCGTGGGGTCCGCCCAACGCGATTGAATCACCGTCGCCGGGCTGACGCGCGCCATGAGGTCCGTGGCCGAAGCGATCCGCGCCAGGTTCCCCTGTTCCAGGCGGGCCTGCCAATCCCACAACAGCCCGGCACGCATCCCATCCAGACGACGAATGGGAAAATCGGAGACAAAGCGCGTCTCCCCCAACCCCAGGAACGGGAGCGACGCCGGCACTCCGTAGAGTCTCGGTCCTCCGAACATGAAGAGCGTCGCGACGACGAGCCAATTACTCAGAGAGGCGGTGAGCCCCCCCTGCTCGACCCCGGCATAGATCGCCTCGATCGCCCGCGCGATCTCGGGGGAATTCGTCACCATCATGCCGCCCGAACCGCAGGTGATGTGCTTGCCCCGCGCGAAACTGAACACCCCGACGTCGCCCAGCGTTCCCAGCCGCCGGCCTCGATACGTGCCCCCCATGGCCTGCGCGGCATCTTCGATGACAAACGCACCCCATCGCCGGCAGAGCGCGGTCACACGATCCATGTCCGCGGGTAAACCGAAGAGATGCGTGGGGATCACGCAGAGCGTGTGCTCGTCGATCGCGTCTTCCAGGGCGGCATAGTCGAAATCGAGGGTCTCGGGGTCGATGTCCACCACCACCAGCTCGATCGTGTTGCGCATGAGCGCGGCGGGCACGGTAAAACAACTGTAGGCGGGAATGATCACCCGCCGACGGCTGGAGAGGCCGGCCAAGGCCGCCAGGCTCACCGCCAAAGCCGCTTTTCCGGACGACAGGCCCCAGACATGGTCCACCCCGAGATACGGCTTGAACTCGGCGACGCGTTGCCGTCGGTAGGCCCTGCCCTTCCACAGGCCGGCCAACCCGTACGCCAGATCGGCGACGTCCATGGGGGCGGCGACGGGCGGGAGCTTTCGTTGGAACCATGGGGCGCTCATCGACACAGCACCTTGATCACCGATTTCCCGCTTTCCACCAACCGGTAGCCCGCTGCGCGAAGATCCCGGTTATACACCTGCAAGGTCAGCGAGCGGCGGATGGCGTTCGACCAGGCCATCTTATACGGGGCCGCTCCGCGGAGCAGATCGAACTCGCGACTGGTTTCTTGAATGGCCCGTTGGACGCAGGCCGAGAGCAACAGAATGCCCGGGCTCGAATCGGCGTGAGTGGTGGGATCGAATGCGGGAAGGTAAAACGAAGACCGGCCCTCATACTGCACGGCATAGATCCCGGCAATCGGCTCTCCGTCCAGGAGCAGAAAGTGAAGCCGGAGCTGGTCTCGGCGGCCGAGCACCTCGACCATTTCGCGGTGGAACGCCCAGAATGCGGGGCTCTGGAATTGGTCCCCCTTCGCTCGTCCCTCCCAGCGCGTTCGGTACAGGGCCACAAACTGGGGAAACCGCTCGCGGGCATCGTCCGGCGACGTCAGACACTCGAAGCGGACGGTTCCCGCGGCGTCCAACCGCCGACGTTTGCTCTTCAGATGCGCGCGGGCGTTCCCACTGATCCCGGCCAGAAATTCTTCCCCGGTTGTGGGCAGGCGGATCGTCGGCGAACAGGTGTGGCCGCTGATCTCCATCACCTTCCCCGCCTCCCCGATGACCTGCTCGACGGAATCGATCGAGGTCGATTCCGCGGGAATGTCCTGGAGGGTCAACAGATCCCACGTCGGTCTGGCTTCCCCGAAGAGGTAGGAGAGCACGGCCGACACCACGTCGTGCTTGCGATCGTCACGCGCGATGAGATCGAGATGGCCGGAACAGACTTCACCCGTCCCGAGAAAGACCACACGCCGAAGCCCCGCAATCCCGCCCGCCGTCTCGACCTTGATATAGAGCGGCGCGATCCCGATCAGATGCGGGCCGTCGGTCATCAGCAGCACCAACAACCGATGGCTCCCCAGATAATATTTGGTCCAGGTGTAGAGCCATGACCAGGTGAGGAACACCTGATCGGCGGACGACTGACCCAAGAGATCCTGCCAGACCTCTTCCAGGGTTGCGAGTTCGTCCAACGTCGTGACCGGTCGAGTCGAGATCATAGGGGCTAGGGGAGATGGGCGGCCAACGCCCTCGAGATCCCATTCACCACGTCCAGGGGCACGCCTGTCGTCGGACCGGCGCCCTCCGTCGGCGGGATGTGCTCGGACAGCAGGACAAAAGCCCCCTGGGTACGACCGCGCGTCAACGCGTCTGCGAGGGGTGCGATCTTGGCCTGATACCGATCGGCAATGACGCGTGATCCGACGTGATACCAGAACACGGTGCGATACTCGTTTCCGTGGGCGAAGAGCCTCCCCTCGTTCACCGTGATCGCCGACCCGGACCCATCCGCCAGCGTGATCCGCTTCGCCTGATCGTGCAGGTGTCCGGTCTGGTCATTGACCACCTCTTTCCCCTGAGATTGCGTTTCGAAATAGGCCACGTAGACGTGCAGCCGGCGACCGCTACTCTCCTCGTAGAGTCGGATCAATTCACGGTCCGCCCCGCTCAGGCGGAATGGGGTCTGAGCGGGAGACACCGGTTCTTGGATCCACTGTCCCACGGCAAACGGGAAGGCCTGAAAATCCGCGCGAAGTGGAACGGCCACCGCTTCGTAGCGATGGAGCACGACCCCGGTCACGCTCACCAGCCCAATCGCCAGCCACCCGGCCGGACCGGCCCATATCCGACGTCTCGCGCCGCTTCCGGAGTCGAGAGGAGCGGAAGGGCTCGTTCGGCGGACGCGCTCATTGGGCAGCTTGGAGAGGCCCCATGCCGCGACGAATACATAGACAAACCCCACTTGCGCCACGACGAGCCCATGGAGAATATGAAAAGGCCCGTGCAAGATCGGGTAATCGTAATGGGCCCCGATCCCGATGAGCAGGACTCGGACCCAATTGGCCGTCAGCGCGACGGCGATCGCAGAACCCCACAAGATGGCCCGGTTGGTCCATGAACGTAAGCCCACGAAAGCCAGGGGAATGGCGATGGCCAAGATGGCGATCAGGAAACTCGCCCCGCTGCACGCCTGCGCCACCTCTAACGTAATCTTGGGGAGGACGATATATTGCCCCTCCAGGAAGGCCGGAAACCCCAAGAGATGCAGGAGATTGACCGCCATGTCGGCCGTGAGTTGACGAAGGGGCCCCTGAAGGGGTCCCACCAGTTCGTCGGCCACCGGCAGCATGAACGCCAGATAGGCCACGGGAAACGCCAGGAGCTTGAAGAATGAGCGCCCCCCCATGAGCATGATGAGACTCAAGGCCATGACAATCAGCGAAACTTGCTCCGCCAATAACACCCCCGCCGCCCGACCGACCACCACCATCGAAGACGCCGAGACGACACCGAGGACGCCCCACAGATAGGCGGGACGAGCGTCCTGCGCCGCCAATTCGGATCGTTTCAGCCACATCAGATAGGCGCTGATGATCGGAATCAGGAACCCGTGCGAGTACTCATCTCTCGTCCACCACGTCCTCACCAGCGAGTCGAGTGAAGACGCGTAGGTGAAGACGACTGCGGCCAGGAGCAGCCCCCAGCGCCGGACATCCGGGGCGCAGCAGATTCCGACCCAGCCGGTGGGTGTGGCGGCGCCGACCTCCACATGGCGGACGCCGGCCGGAGCGGATGACGACAGCTCCTTCACGCAATCCCTCTGATCACGGCCGGGCCCACCTGGCGGGCCACCCATACCGGAAGCCGCTGCCACAGGCCGATGGCCCATTGATACTTCGGATTGCTCGGATTCAACTCCGGCACGGGGCGGCCCGGCGCCATGGCGTAGTACCAATACAAGGCGATGGGTCGCGCCCCCCATTGGACCTTGAACCGATACGTGCCGCTCTCGACGGTACTGCGCCCGAAGTCGAAGCGTGTCGCGCCCATCTCGCACGACGCCTTCAGCACACTCCAATACAGCAGCATGTTGGGACTCATCGCATGATAGTCGCGCAGGCTGGCGGCCCAGGGGATTTCCATCGTGTCCTTGTGCCGAATCAAAAATCCGGCGGCGACCGGCGTGCCTCGGTGAGAGACCACGCATACCCTGACGTCATCACGAAACACCTCGCATATCGAACGGAAAAATCGTTCGCCGTGGACCGGGGTGCCCAGGTCCCGCATCAGGATGGCGAAGACGCGATAGAACGCGTCGAGTCGATCGACGCCTCCCCAGAGCACCTCCATCCCCTCCTTCATCGGCCGGCGGATCTGGCTTTTCAATTTACTGGAAAAACTCTCCCACAACGTGTCGGGCGACGGGGGCAGATCGAGGACCATGTTGACCTTATGGGTTTTCACGGGCAGAGGACAGTCCAGCGGTCGATCGTGGCGCAGTTCGAGATGCCGGGCCTTCAGGCGCTCGGTCAATTGCATGGCCGTCGCGAGAAGCGCCTGGGAGGCCTCGCCGCTGTCCGCCACGATGCCGCCGTAATTCACGAAGGGCATCGATACCAGGTATTTCCCAAATAACCAGCTCGTCACGTAGACGAGCGGCAAAATCCCCACGACCGCCCCGTCCTCGTCTTTGGCGACGAGGTAGTAGGTCTGGTGCCCGAAGCTCTCCCAAATGACACGCCTCCACGCCAGGCGATGATAGTTGGAAGCCGTGCGGCGCGCGCCGACATATTCATCCCAGATCGACGACTCATCGTCCTGAAGCAAGCCGACCTTCACGGACGCTCCGCCGGTTGACATCGGGCGCCCTGAAGCTCCGCGAGCGAGTCGGACGGATCACCGGGGTGAACGCGATGCTCGGAAACCGGAGGCCGACCGAGGTCCAACACGTTCCGAATCGAATCCCACGCATAGCGATCGAGCAGTGCCTCCAGCCGACGGTACGTGACGTCGAGATTTCGATAGTGGCGAAACCTGGAGAGCCACGGTCCGTTGAGCCGCGGCTGGTCGGGGTCGATCTCCCACGGGTGCACGTACACCATGGCCGGATGTCCCGTCCGGTTGAGATGCCGAATCCCACGGTCCGTCACCCAGAGCGGGAACACGCGGAGGTATCCACCTCCCCCGAACGGGATATTCATCCCGCGACGCCAGGACAGGGTGGACATCGGAAATTCGCGCAGCGTCAGGCCGCCGTATCGGACGTCATAGGGAAACCGAGGGGCGGACGGGATGCCGTAGCGATCGTGATGAACGGGGAAAATGCTTGAATCGTAGACAAACCCCTCCTCGGCCAGCACTTCCAAGGCCCAGAGTGTCCGGGTCGTGATCGAAAAGCTCGGCGCTCGATACCCGATGACGGGCGCTTGAATGAGCGTCTCCAACAAGGCTTTCTGTTGACGAATCTCCTCCCGGAACTCCCGACGAGACATCCCATCCAACATCCGATGGGCGTAGCCGTGACTGGCCACCTCGTGGCCGCACGCGTGAAGATCACGCACCAGTGCGGGATGGCGCTCGGCAATCCATCCCAGCACGAAGAACGTGGCCTTCACGCCGGCGCGGTCGAAGAGCTCCAGGAGGCGGCGGGTGTTCGTCTCCACGCGGCGCTCAAAGCCTTCCCACGCCTCATACGCCACGACGTCGCTGAATGCCGAGACCTGGAAATAATCCTCGACATCGACCGAGAGCGCGTTGACGATCCCGGTCACCGCGCGCCCCGTCGCAGTGCGACGATTTTGAACGTGTCGAGAAGGATGGAGAGATCCAGCCTCAACGAATGGTTCTTGATGTAGCTGAGATCGTACTGGAGCTTCTCGGTGGCATCTTCTACGCTCGCGCCATAGGTATAGCGAGTCTGGGCCAGGCCGGTGATACCGGGTTTGACGGCGTGCCGCAGACCGTAATACGGAATATCGGCCTTGAGCCGGTCGACGAAGCTCGGACGCTCGGGCCGCGGCCCCACGAAACTCATCTGCCCCCGCAAGACGTTGACCATCTGAGGCAGTTCGTCGATTCGAAACATGCGGAGCCATCGTCCGACCCTGGTGACGCGTTCATCCCCCTCCTTCGCCCAGACCGGCCCGGTAGTGCGCTCGGCGTCGCAGCACATCGAGCGGAACTTCAAGAGCGTGAACGGGTGTTCCCCCGCGCCGATCCGGACCTGTCGATAGAACACCGGACCGGCCGAATCACATTTGATGACCGCCGCCAAGATGAGCCCGAACGGCGCCAGGACGGTCAATCCGACCACCGACCCGATCACGTCGAACGCGCGCTTGATCACCGACGTTCGGTACTCGCGCTTAAACCCCTGGGAAAAGATCAACCAACTGGGCTTCAGCGCGTCGAGGTGAACCTTGCCGGCCACCCGCTCATAGAACGACAACCCATCCTCGATCGTGACCCCCGCAAATTTACATTGCAACAGATCGTCGAATGGAAACCGCCCTCGACCGTCCCGAAGCGCGATCACGATGTGATGGATGTCCGCCTTGTGCACCAAATCGAGCACCGAGACGCCGCCGGAACCGTTTCCGCTCTCGGCAAGAGACAGGGCGGGGAGCCGCTGGACGATCATGTAGGGCGAGCGGCCGACCTTCAATGCCGACACCACGTCTTCCGCCAAGCGCCCGGAGCCGATCAACAGCACCCGACGATCGAATGCCGCGCCGCGAGCGAACCTGGCATGGACCGCCCGCCCCAGCAGCGCCATGCCCCCAACTCCACCGATGAGTGCCATGGTGCCCAACCCCGGTCTCCACTCGGGGAGAATCATCTCGGCCCCCCCGATCCCGAAGACCCAGAAGAGCGATGCGCCGAAGAGGCCGCCGGCAAGCGTCACTTGCACTCTGCCGAGAAAGACACTCCGAAGAGGGATGGAACGGGGAAAGGGTTTCAGCACGACCGATGATCCTTACGTGGAAATGGGTGTTAGGGATAGCGGAAATAATACGGAGATCGGGACACCCTCACTCCGTTGAAGACCAGACCCACGATCTTGGCGCGGGGCAACGAACCGATCGATTTTTGCAAGGCGGCTTTCGGAGTCATCTCGGACCGGACGACGACCGCCACCCCGTCAACCAGGTCGGCGATCAAGGTCGCGTCGACCACCGTCAGCACCGGCGGGGTATCGACGATCACATAATCGTAGCGGCGCGTCAATTGAGCGAAGAGCTCTTTGATCAAAGCCGACTTCCACACGCGGACGGGATTCAACGGTAAGAGACCCGCCTCCAGGACCTCCAGTTGTTCGTGCCGGAACGTATGCACCACCGCCTCGAGCGGCTGCCGATTGGCGATCAGTTCGCAGAGCCCGGCCCGTGGCGACGAACCGACGTAGCGCCAGACACTGGGCTTCTTGAGATCCCCGTCGATCAACAGCACGCGCCGCCCGAAATCCTTGGCGAGGACATAGGCCAGGTTGACGGAGGTCATCGTCTTGCCCTCGTCGGGCATCGTGCTCGTCACGGCCACGCTCCGCAGCTCGTGTCGGGCCCTGACTCCCTCCAACCGGGCGGCCAGCAATCGGTATTGCTCGGCGGCGGGCGAACGCG
>JBDSOK010000129.1:0-15562 GCA_039914845.1 Nitrospiria bacterium
TGGGCGAAAACGCGGGGGTCGAGTTGAAGGTGCCCTCAAACGTCAGCCGCCGCTGATCGCTGCCGTCCGCATCCATGATGTAGATCTGAGGCGAACCGCCGCGGTCCGAGTTGTACACGATCTGCCGGCCGGTCGGCGACCACGACGGCGACAGATCGGCGCTGGAGCCGAATGTCAGCCGCTTCAGATTCTGGCCCTCCCGGTCGACCAGGTAGATCTCTTGATCGCCGGTCTGGCTCGATGCAAACGCCAGGCGATCGCCGGTCGGCGACCACGCCGGGGCGATGGTGGTGCCGGGAAGTTTGATCACCGGGGAGCGACGCCCGCTCGCCAGGACGTACGAGTACAACGAGGGGGAGCCCTCGCGATAGGAGACAAAGGTCAAGAGCTTGCCGTCCGGGCTCCACCGCGGGGTGAGGGCGATACTCCGATCGGACGTCACCTGCCTGACGTTGGCCCCATCGTAATCCATCAAAAAGATTTCTTTCTTGCCCGTGCGATCGGACGTGAACGCGATCCGCGTCTGCGCGATGCCTTTTTCGCCCGTAAACGCCGCCACCACCGCGTCCGCAAACTGATGGGCGATCGATCGCAGATAGCGCTCGTCGGGGCCGCCGTAGGCTTTCCGCATCACGGACTCGCCGCTTCCGCCGTCGAATCCGTAGCCGTCCAACACCAGGCGCCCATCCCGCTCTTTGGTGAACCGCCCCCACACCACCACATCGACCCCCGCCTTCGCCGCCTCTGTAATGACCGCGCCGGTAGGCGGAGTCGTGGCCGTGAACCCTGCTCCGAGCGGAACAAGGGTGAAGAGCTGCGATCGGCGGAGATCGGATTCAATGATGGTGCGGACCGTCGACGCCGAGGCCGACACATCGGATCCCGCCGACACCGCGAGGACTCCCAACGGAATTTTCGCGCCCGTCGACCGACTCAGTCCCAGATACACTTCCGAGCCCGTCGCGGGTCCGATCGACCCGGCAAGTATCATCACCATCCCAGCGCCGATGAGGCTTCTCCGGAAGCCGGTCTCACACGTGCTCGCCACGCTAGGGCCCCCGCTCGGGGTCCAGGAGGAAACTGAAGTGCACCGTCATCGTGTCTCCCGCATAACCCGGCGGGAGCGGAGGAAAGGGACTCGAACGGAGCACGGTGCGGAGCGCCGCCTGATCGTAATACAGGTTCCCGGAGCTCTGCTCGATATTCGTGCCTCGGACGCTCCCGTCGCGGAGAATGGTAAACGTCACCAAGACCTCCTGCGTCGCAGCCAAACCGGCCCCCGGCGGCGACCAATTGGCGTCCATTTTCCGCAGTAACGCATTGGTGTAATACGGATATTTCAAAGCCACCGCCTCCATCAGCGGCGTCACCAGCGCGATGCCCCTATCCGCTTCCGGGGGAATCGACGCGACCTGCTCGGGCGGCTCGGGCGTGGGTGTCGGCTTCTGGGGTTCCGGCGTCGGTTCCGCGGGCGGTTTGATATCCGCCGCAGCCTCCGCCGCATGTGTCCCCCGTTTTGGAGTCGGCGGCACCGCTCTCTCGGCACGCGTCTTCACCGGCTTGACGGCCGGTTTCACAACCGGAGGGGGTTCGGCAACGGGTTTCGGCGGCCGCGGTTGGGGCGCGACGGGAGGAACCTCGCGGATGGGCACGGGATTGGGCGCAGCGGGCAGACTCACGAGTTGCACCTCGTAGGTCTGAAGCTTGGGTCTCGGAATCCAGGTCGGGCCCCAGACCAATCCGACGGCGATCAGCGCGTGAAGGGTGACCGAGGCGATGACCATGGGCCGAAGGACCGGGGAGCGGGGTGACGACGTGAAGGCGCCGGCCGCGGACGAGCGGCTATGGCGAACGCGCGGTGACATGACGGCCTAGTCTAACACGGCCCCGACGGCATGGGGTGCGCAGCCGCCTCACGCAAGCCGACATCCGGGCGTCTCTCGCCGGCGACCGAACCTCATGCGCCATCCTTGGACGGAGCGGCCTCGGTAATCATGCCGAGGCGTTCGATCCCCGCGCGCTTGACGGCGTCCATCACTTCGACCACCGTCCCGTACGGCACATCGCGGTCCGCGCGCAGATACAACGTGAGGTCGGGGCGCGAGCGGGCGAGTTTGGCGAGGGTCTCGTCCAGCATCATTCTGGCGATGCGTTCCTTATCGAGGTAAATCGCGCGATCGCGCGACACGGTGAGGACCACCCGTTCGTCGGGCTTGATCGTGTTGACGGCCGATCGTGGCAAATCGATATCAATTCCGCGATACATGAGAGGAGCCGTGACCATAAAGATGATCAGCAAGACCAGGACGACGTCCACCAACGGGACCACGTTGATCTCGGCCAGGAAACGGCCGGCGTCGCCGCGCCTGCGATCCCCGAGCAGCATGTCAGGACCTCCGAATTTCCGCGGGAACGTCGGGAGCGGTCGAGAAATGTTGCTCCGCCAGAGCCAGTAAATCCTGTCGAAAGACATCCAGTTGGGTGGCATGCCGGCGAATCTGATTGAGAAAATAGTTGTACGCCACCACCGCCGGAATCGCGGCCAGCAACCCCGCCGCGGTCGCCACCAGCGCTTCGGCCACACCAGGCGCCACCGCCGCGATGCTCGCCGAACCGTGGCGCCCGATTTCCTGGAAGGCCTGGATGATGCCGAAGACGGTGCCGAAGAGACCGACAAAGGGCGAGACGTTCGCGACCGTCGCTAAGCCGGACAGATACTCTTCCTCCTGGAGCAATTGGCGATCGGAGATCTGCCGGAGCCCTCGCTCCAACCGACGGGAGGCGCCGTCGGTGCGTTGGACCGGCATCCCCTCATCGTGCAACGCGCTGCGATACGTTTCGGTAAAGAGGTCGGAGAGCGGACTCTTCGCGATGGTCGCGCCGCGTCGCCGAACCTCCTTGGGATCGTCCAACGCCTCAAAGATGGCGAGAAATCGGCGATCCTGCTTGCGAATGGTCCGGAACAACCGCCATTTATACAGGATAATCGCCCAGGACAGGACCGAGAACAGCAACAGCACGAACAGGACCGCCTGGCTGACGGGGCTCGCGGACGCGATCAGATCGAAGAGGTCGGCCCGGGGCTTCACGCCATGCTCAGGAAGAGAGACGGCAACTTCAACACCGTCTCGCAGCCCTCGGGGCGGGACAGCGCCCCTACGTTGCGCTTAGCAAGCTCGGAATGGCGGGGCCGGCGGGGCTCGAACCCGTGACCTCCGGCGTGACAGGCCGGCGTTCTAACCAGCTGAACTACGGCCCCGCACATTTTAGGCTTGCTGCCGGCGATGATCTGAGATCTCAGCGTTCCTACTCCGTAGGCGGAAGGCGGATCGAACGCCTGGCCTCTGCCTTGTAAGGGCAGCGCTCTCCCAACTGAGCTATCCGCCTGGTCGGATGGGGTCCCGTTGCGCGAATCGCGTTGCAGCGCGTCAAAAAACTCCGTAGAATATAGCAACCTGGATCTGGCATTGTCAACGAGCGACCCGTACCGCGCCGACGGCGCCCCTTCATCGAGAGCGATGGCTCACCGCCTTCACCCGGCCGCGATCGGTCTCCGTATCGGGATGTGGCTCGGACTGCTCGTTACGATGGCGGCCTGTTCAACCTCCACCCCGCCGCCCGTTCCCCGATGGACGAATTTCGAGACCGGCGCCAACGTCAAGGCCATCGCGTTGGACGGGAAGTATCTGTGGCTTGGCCTGGCGAGCGGCATCGTTCGTTACGACACCACCACGCACGACTCGCACGAAATTTATACCGCGGCGCGCACCCGCGGCGGACTCTTGAGCAACGGCGTGTATGCGATTCGGATGGACCGGCGCGGCCGACCGTGGATCGGGACCTATGGCGGAGGCCTCTCGGTGCTCGATCGCGATCAGTGGACGACCTATACCCCCTACGGCGCGGGTCCGGTGGCGTCTTACGGGCCGACGTGGACGCGCTATCCGCCGGGACGCGGGCTGGGCGATCTCTGGGTCTATGATGTGCTCTTCGATCGCGACGATCGCATGTGGGTGGCCACCTGGAAAGGCTTGAGCCGATTCGACGGCGCGGCGTGCGCGGCCGGCCCCCCGATCGTCGCCGGACGCGCGACCTGCGGCTTTACCACCTTTACGGTTGACGATGGATTGGCCGACAAATGGGTCTATGCCTTGGCGTTGGACCCCAAGGACGGCGCGCTATGGCTCGGTACCGAGGGTGGCGTGAATCGATTCGACGGCACGACCTGGACCACCTTTACCCATCGCGACGGCCTCGGCGCCGGCCCCGAACGCCTGCCGGCCAGGCCCCCGACCGAGCCGCCGAGCCCGCATCATTCGGACACCGAAAAAGGGATCAGTCGCGCGAACCCCAACTATGTCCTGGCCATTGCGATCGATCGGAAGGGACGGAAGTGGTTCGGCACCTGGGGCGCGGGCTTGAGTCGATTCGACGGCAGGACCTGGACCACGTACACCAATGCGGACGGGTTGGGCGGCAACTACATCCACGCGCTGGGGATCGACCGCGACGGCCTGCTCTGGGCCGGCACCGACGGCGGAGCGAGCTGGTTTGACGGTCGCCGCTGGCGCACCTACACCACGCGGGACGGCTTATTGGACAACAACGTCTTCTCCCTGGCATTCGATGAACGCGGCGCGCGATGGTTCGGCACGTGGAAGGGCTTGAGCAAGCTGGAAATCGCGCGCGGAGCGTCAAGTTGACGGTCGTTTTCGGCGCGTGGTATGGTACGCGACTTGCGGTACTAGTAGGGATGGGGAGCCTGTCCAGGAGTGGTCAGATGCAAGGCGGAAGGAGGTCTTGCGCGCGGAGCGTACTGGTTCGTACGTGAGCACGCAAGGCCGCCTGACAACGCAGCAGATGGCCATTCATGGACAGGCTCCGAGCGGAGCATGAGAATTATTGCCGGACAGTGGCGGGGGCGGCGGCTGCGCGCGCCCCGGGGCTTCGATCTGCGGCCGACGTCCGACAAGGTCAAGGGCGCGCTGTTCAATATTCTGGGAGCGGACATCGAGGGGGCGCGGGTCATGGATTTGTTCGCCGGCACGGGAAGCGTGGGGATCGAGGCCTTGAGTCGCGGCGCCTCGCATGTCACGTTCGTCGAGGAAGATCCCGCCGCCCGCCTCGCCCTCGAGACCAACCTGGAGGCCTGCGGGGCCTCGCCGCGTCAGGCCACCGTGTGGACCAGAGGCGGGGTGGCGGGCTGGATCTCGCACCTCAAGCGTTCGGATGAGCGAGCCGGGGTGATCTTTGCCGATCCCCCCTACCACCGGCCCGAAACATTTCGATTGCTCCGCCCGTTCGCCGGCGGCCTCGGTCTGTCCAAAGGAGGGTGGCTGGTCATCGAGCACTTTCACACCGCCGAACCGCCGGCTCCGGTCACGCCGATGGCCGCGGTCAAGACCTACCATTACGGCGAGACCACATTGTCGATCTCCGCCAAAACGGAGAGCCCGTGACTCGAATCGCGGTGTGTCCCGGCACCTTCGATCCCATCACCAACGGGCATCTCGACATCGTGCGACGCAGCCTCCAGTTCTTCGACTCCATCATCGTGGCGGTGGCCCTCAACCCATCGAAGGCCCCCCTCTTCGACGCGAAGGAACGCTTGGAGATGATTGTCGAGGCCACCCGCGAACTGGAACACGTCGAGGTCGAAGTGTTCGACGGCCTGCTGGTCGAGTATCTGAAACGGAAGGACGCCCACGCGATCATCCGCGGTTTGCGCGCGGTCTCCGATTTCGAGTATGAATTACAGATGGCGATGATGAACCGCAACCTGAACCCCGGCGTCGAGACCCTGTTTTTGATGCCCAGCGTCGAGTACTCGTTCCTCACCTCGACGATCATCAAGAACGTGGCGAGCTACGGCGGCTCAATCGACGGGTTGGTCCCGCCGTCGGCTGCGCAGCGGTTGCGCCGCAAGTTCCGGAGCGCGCCGTGAAATTGGCGGGTCGCGTCGGACGCATTCAGCCATCCCCCACCATGGCGATGGCCGCCCGTGCGAAGGCGCTGGTTGCGCAGGGTATCGAGGTCATCGATTTCGGCGTCGGCGAACCCGATTTCGACACGCCCGATCCGATCAAAGACGCCGCCATCGCGGCGATCCGGGCGGGCTTCACCAAGTACACGCCTCCTGCGGGCACCGAGGAACTCAAACAGGCCATTATCCGGCGTTTGGACATCGATCAGGGCTTGCGCTACCAGCCCAACGAAATTATCGTCTCCTGCGGAGCCAAGCACACGCTGTATAACATCGCCCAAGCCCTGTTCGAGGCGGGCGACGAGGTGCTGATCCCGTCGCCGTATTGGGTGTCGTATCCCGATCAAGTCTTGCTCAACGACGCGACGCCGGTGATCGTGCCCACGCGCGCCGAGGACGGCTTTGCGCTGGATCCCGAGCGCCTGGAGGCCGCGATCACCCCGCGTTCCCGGGCCTTGATCGTCAACTCCCCGTCCAACCCCACCGGCGCGGGGTGGGACCGCAAGCAATTGGAAGCGATCGCCGAGGTCGCGCTGCGGCATCGGCTGACGGTGATTTCCGATGAAATCTACGGGCAGATCGTCTACGACGGATTCGAGCACGTGAGCATCGCGGCGTTGTCCCCCGAGATGAAAGCCTCGACGGTGGTGGTGGACGGCGTGTCGAAATCCTATGCGATGACCGGATGGCGAATCGGCTATGCGGCGGCGCCCGCCGCACTTGTCACCGCCATGGCCACGATTCAAAGCCAGAGCACCTCAAATCCCGCCTCCATCTCCCAGAAAGCGGCCGTGGCCGCGCTCAACGGGCCGCGCGAGTCGATCGGCCGCATGGCGGCGGAATTCGGCGCCCGGCGCGACGAGATGATCCGGCGACTGGCGAGCATTCCGGGCGTGTCGTGCTTTCGGCCTCACGGGGCGTTTTACGCCTTTCCCGAAGTCGCCGCGTTGTATGGCAAGCGGGCCGGACCAGCCGTGATCCGCGATTCGAACGATCTCGCCACCTATTTGTTGGACGAGGCGCGCATCGCCGTCGTCGCGGGGGGCGCGTTCGGCGCGGATCGGCACATCCGGCTGTCCTATGCCACGTCGCTCGGGCACATCGAGCGGGGCCTCGACCGGATGGCGGCCGCTCTCGCCAAGTTGACGTAAGGAGACGACGTGCCGATCTACGAATATGAATGTGAGCAATGCCGGCGGCGGGTCGAACTGATCCAAAAACGCGATGATCCGCCGCTCACCACGTGCCCGACCTGTCAGGGCGCGATGAGGAAGTTGTTGGCCGCACCGGCCCTGCAATTTAAGGGTTCGGGCTGGTACATCACGGATTATTCGGACAAGGGCAAGGCCAAGACCGACGCGGGATCGGCCGAGACCAAAGCGGGCGAGGCCAAGACCGGGGAGACCAAACCCGGCGACACCAAGACCGCGAAAGAACCGGCCGCCGCCGAGGCCAAGCCCGCGGCGGACAAAAAGGCCGACTCAGGCGGAAGCCCACCGTCGCCTCCGCCGCCTGCGCCCAAATCGGGCGGCGACGGCAAGACCCCTTAGATGGGATTACGAGACGGAGTCGGAGCCGTGGCCGTTGCGGCCGTTTCCCTGGTCGGAATCGGGCGGCCCCCCCTCGAGCTCTTCCCATCCTCGACGGGCAGGAGGGGCCCCGCCGACGCGATGGGCCAGAGTGATCAGCGCCACTCCCGACGCGATCAGGACCGGCGAGAGCGGAATGACGCCCAGCGTCCAGACCAGACCGGCGTCGAACGCGGACTGCGGCGCGATCAACCAGGTTGCCCGCGCCGGAGCCAGATCGAGCACCACCCCCAGCAACGGCTTCGCTGGCCACAGACCGAACTTGACCCAGACATAGACTTGCCACCCCGTGACCAGAATGCCCGCCATGCAGAGGAAAAACCCGGGCATGCCGAGCCAGATCGCGAGCAAGCCGACCCACACCCCGGCGCGCGCTCCGTCGTTCCGCGCCACCATAGGATTCTCCTGAAACACCCGTTCACTGCGAGCCGACCATGACCGTATTCGACTTGATCAAACGCTTTCGCGAAATTCCTCCCGACCTCCACGATGAACCGGTGCTGGCCCGATTCGCCGAGACCTTCGGGGAATTGTTGAAGCGGGCGAACAAACCCAGCGCCTGCTCAACCCAGTATGACGAGGGCAATCATTACTATATGAAGCTGATCGCGCCGATGGGCATTTATGGGTACCGACTCTGCACCCGCGACGACCTGCTGCACCAATTACAGGAATTACTGGATCAGTATGCGGCGGATCCGGCCGGATTCGCCGCGAGCATGTTGCCGAAGGATGTGGCGGATCGAGAGATCAAAGGGCCCGGCTGTTCCTAGCAGGCTGCTGAAAAAGTCCATCTGCGGCGTTCTCGGTCGGTGGAAATCCTCACGTACGACCCAGTACGCTCCGGTTTCCTCCTCCCTGCGGCCTTGCATCTGGGACTTTTTGAGCAACCTACTTTACGCTTCGTCCGGCGGCGGTTGGTTCGGGCCCGGCACAATGCCCGCCAAATCCGGATCATCTCCCGCGCCGGCTTTCCCCATCACCCGGGATTTCTCTTCCTTGCGCGCCAACTGCTTGGCCGCCTTCTCCTTCTGCTTCTGCTGCCGCTTCATTTCCTTCTGACGTTTCTCAAATGTCGCTTTCGGGTTGGCCCCCATCTCGGTCTCCTGTCCAAAAATTGGTGTGCAGCATACCCGTTCTTTCCCCCAAAGAGCAAACCCTCCTGGAGGCCCCGCGGGATTATGCGACGACGCGGCTTTCGTATCGGCGAATCGTGTCCTCGCGCTGAAGCGTCAAGCCGATATCGTCCAGACCATCGAGCAGACAGGTGCGGCGAAACGCCTCGACTTCGAACCCCTCATCCAACCCGTCATTCGATGAGAGCCGGCGGCGTTCAAGATCCACCGTCAGCCGATAGCCGGGAACGCGACGCACGCGCTCAAACAGATCTTCCACCTGCGCCTCGGAGAGTCGGATGGGCAGGATGCCGTTCTTAAAACAATTATTGTAGAAAATGTCGGCAAACGAGGGCGCGATCAGGCAACGGAAGCCGTAATCCAGCAGCGCCCACGGGGCGTGCTCACGCGAGGACCCGCATCCGAAATTGGCGCGCGCCAGCAGAATGCTCGCGCCCCGGTAGCGATCGGCGTTGGGCTCGAAGTCGGGATTGAGGCGCCCGCCATCCAGAAACCGCCGATCGTAAAAGAGGTATTGTCCGAACCCCGTCCGCTCGATCCGCTTGAGAAACTGCTTGGGAATGATCTGATCGGTATCCACATTGGGCCAATCCAGCGGCGCGACGATTCCCTCCAGCGTGCGAAACGCTTCCATGACGTGTTCTCCCCGAAACGAGTTATGCCGGAAGCTGATATTGCCGGACGTCGACGAACCGTCCCTCGACCGCCGCGGCCGCCGCCATCAGCGGACCGACGAGGTGCGTGCGGCCGCCCTTCCCCTGCCGGCCCTCGAAATTGCGGTTCGACGTCGACGCGCAGCGTTCGCCGGGCTGCAATACATCGGGGTTCATGCCCAGACACATCGAACAACCCGACTCGCGCCAATCGAAGCCGGCCTCGGTGAAGATCCGATCCAGCCCCTCGGCTTCCGCCTGTTTTTTCACCTGCTGCGATCCCGGCACGATCATCGCGTACACCGCGGAGGACACGCGGCGACCTTTGACGAAGCGTGCGACGCGACGCAGGTCTTCGATCCGCGAATTCGTGCAGGAGCCGATGAAGACGCGATCGACCGCAATCTCGACAATCGGCGTGCCGCCGCGGAGCCCCATGTATTCCAAGGCGCGCTCCGCCGACTTTCGCGCGTTGGCCTCCGAGAAATCCGAGGGGTCCGGCACCCGAGCATCCACCGGGGCCACCTGACCCGGGTTGGTCCCCCAGGTGACCTGGGGGGCCAGGGTGGGGGCCTCGATCCGCAGCATCCGGTCATACACCGCACCGGCATCACTCGGCAGCGTCCGCCATTGCGCCGTCGCCCGATCGAAATCCTTCGGCGCATAGCGCCGGCCTCGCAGATACGCGAACGTCGTGTCGTCGGGCGCGATCATTCCCGCCCGCGCGCCGCCCTCGATCGACATATTACACACCGTCATCCGTTCTTCCATCGAGAGCGCCCGAATCGTGTCGCCGGCGTACTCGATGACGGCGCCGTTTCCTCCCTCGGTGCCGATGCGGCCGATGATCGATAGAATGACGTCCTTGGCCTCCACCCCATACGGCCGGTTGCCCGACACCTCGATGAGCAGGGTACGTGGTCGGTCCTGCAGCAGGCATTGGGTGGCCAGCACGTGCTCCACCTCGCTGGTGCCGATGCCGAACGCGAGCGCGCCGAACGCGCCGTGGGTGGACGTGTGGCTGTCGCCGCAGACGAGCGTCATGCCCGGCAACGTCAATCCCAACTCCGGGCCGATGACGTGCACGATGCCCTGATCGGGACTGGCCAAATCGAATAACGTGACGCCGAATTCCCGACAATTGCGGGCCAGGGTGTCCATCTGCAGCGCGGAGACCGCGTCTGCGATCGGCAGCGCACGATCCGTCGTGGGCACGTTGTGATCCATCGTCGCGAACGTCAGATCGGGCCGCCGCACCCGCCGTTTGGCCAGCCGCAATCCCTCGAACGCCTGCGGGGACGTGACTTCATGCACCAGGTGGCGGTCGATATAGAGGAGCGCCGGCTGACCGGGCTCCTCATCGACGACGTGGGCGCTCCAGATTTTCTCGAACATCGTTTTTGGGATCATGCGCGCGACTCCGCAATCGAACGAGTTGGACATTATCTCACAAGCCGCGCCGGAAATTCATCCCCCGACGGGGGCCGGCATGCCTGGGCTCGCTCGGCTGAATTTGACCGTGATATAATGCCGCCACGAGGGGAACACTCGTCCCCGAGTCTCCCGCGGGGGGAGGCGACCTGGAAGCCGAGCGGCGGCGGTTCGGTGGTCCGGGGGCGCGCGGGTCTGGGACAGCGCGCGGCGGTGTCGCGCCGATGAGAGGAGGTGGTCCAGTGGGCAGTACGAACCCTACGGCGAGTGAGGTGGCGGCGTCCTAGCACGCCCCTTCCTTCGGCGCGGCTGGACGAATCGCCCAGCGCCACCAGACCCGGAAGCGCGGACGCCGGAGCCGCTTTGAGGATCCTTGATCCGCTTCCGGGTTTTTTGTGTCTGCAGGACGGATGGGGGGCCCATCCCGCAGGAGGTCGCTGCCGGCCGAGCTAACGATATTCGGCGAGATTCCGGTTTCCCGGCCGCGACGGTTCCGGAGCGTTCTTTCGATTGGCCAAGATCAAATGGTCGACGATCTCGCCGCAGTTCAGGCAATGCCACGCCATGAAATTAATTTGACCCGTATCGTCAAGAATGTCTTGAAACCGCTCGGGGACCATGAGCCCTTCGCAACGTACGCACGTCATCGCCGCCCCTCCTTGTCGTGAACTATGGTTGCCTGGAAGCGTCCGAACGACTCATCCTCGTCATGAACATTCGTTCCTTGGTGAACATATCTCATCTATTTCCCCGCAACCATCGGGAGAACCCTCTATTTTTCAGAAGGAAACTCCGGAGCGGTGTCTGGGATTGCCGCGAAGGATTCCGGCGACGGGCGATTGACTTCATGAGACGACTCCTTTATTCTCCCTGTTCGCAACGCTCCGCCGCGCGAGCGAGGGAGTGAGTCCTTGGCCCACAGGATGAGAGAGCGCTGCAGGCTGATCATCGGCCGTCCCCGCAATTCGGCCTGATCCCCGTCCCACTACAGGAGGTCATTGTGTCCGGATACTTACTCCCCGACCACGAGATCAAGACCGCGGAAGATTACGCCAAGTCCGGCGGATGGAGAGGCCTGGAAAAGGCGCTCTCCTGGTCGCCGGAATTGGTGATCGAGGAAATCAAGAAGTCCGGATTGCGCGGACGCGGCGGTGCCGGCTTTCCCACCGGCATTAAATGGGCCGGTACCCGGCAGAAATCGTCGCCGGACGGCAAGAAATACCTGGTCTGTAACGGAGCCGAAGGAGAACCCGGCACCTATAAAGATCGCCCGCTGCTCCTGCTGAATCCCTATCAGGTCATTGAGGGCGTCGCCATCGCCTCGCTGACGATCCCGGTCGACAAAGCCTTTATCTGTTTAAAGGAGATCTTTCTTCCCCAAATCCAGCGGTTGCAGGACGCGTTGCTCGAATGCGAGGTGAAGGGTTATCTCGGTCCCAACGTCCTCAAATCAGGCCGGGCGCTCAACGTGGAGCTCTCGATCGGACCGGCCACCTATCTGTATGGGGAAGAAACCGCGATGTTGGAATCGATTATGGGCAATCCGGCGATGCCGCGCCAAGTCAAACCGTTCGAGTGGGGCCTCCCCTTCAGCGGCGGAGGCATCGCCTCGCCGGTGGTGGTCAACAACATCGAAACCCTCTCCCATGTGGCGCACATCATGCGGAACGGGGCGGACTGGTTTCGATCGATCGGCACTCCACGGAGCCCCGGCAATTTCATCTGGACGGTGTCGGGCGACGTCGCCAAACCCGGATTTTATGAACTACCGATGGGCACGACGATGACTCGCCTGCTCGAAATCGCGGGCGGTCCGAAGCCGGGCCGGACGTTTAAAGCCGCGTTCCCCGGCGGACCGTCGTGCGGCGTGTTGACCCCCGACCTGTTCGATACGCCGTTGGATTTCGATTCGCTCAAGAAGGTGGATTCGGGCTTGGGGTCCGGCTGCGTGATCGTCTATGACGATACCGCGTGCATGGTGCACGCCGCGTATAATTTTTCGCGGTTTTTTGCCAATGAAAGCTGCGGCCAATGCTTCTCGTGCAATTGGAGCACCAAAGAAATCACCCAGCGGCTCCTCAAGATGGAAATGGGCGAGGGGTCTGAGGATGATCTGATCGATGCGTGGGAGATCACCGAGCGATCGCCCGGCAAGGGGCGATGCTTTTTAATCACCGCCGAATCCATCATCGTGCGCAGCATCCTCCAACACTTTCCCGATGAATTCCTTCGCCACGCCGGCCGCACCTGTCCCTCGCCGCGGAAATTGCCGATTCCGAAAATTTTGGATTTTAACGGGAAAGACTTCGTCTTCGACACGATGGACGGCGAGCTCGACCGCGTGCCCCACTCGTCGATCCCGGTACTCGTCCCGGACGACCACCAGCGCTCTCGCCGGATCTAGCCGTCCGGAGCGGGCGGACCTTCTCCGTCGGCGATCGGCTGGGGGGCGCCCAGGAGGAATCCCTGAATGAGGAAAATGCCGATCGACTTCATGACCTGCAGCTCTTTGTCCGTCTCGATCCCTTCGGCGATGATCCCTTCCGCGGCATACATCCTGAGGGCCAGCAACAAATGTTTTGAAAACCCTTTGAAGGTGTCCGACGACACCGCTTGCAGGACGAGCGAGCGGTCGATCTTGATGTACTCCGGCATCAACCGCGCCACGAACGGTAGCGACACGAACCCCGCTCCGAAATCATCGATGGCAAACTTAAACCCCCGGGAGCGCCAGGTGGAGGCAATCGCTAAATTCGCCTCGACATCGTGGAGCGCCTCGCGTTCGGAGATTTCGAAGACGACGTCCAGCCCTGGAGGTTTCATCAGCGGCCCCAGCCGCTCCAGCGCGTGAAGATCCACATTGAGAAAGACCCTCGGAAGACCGGCCCGGCTCGCCAATCGTAATTGCTTGTGCAAACAGATCAACTTCAGCTCATCCAATTGTCCCACCGCGTGATATTTCTTGAATAATTCGGTGATGCTGAGACGTCCCTCCGGATCACGGCTGAGGGCCTCATACCCCATCGTCTGGTTGGCCCAAACATCCACAATCGGCTGGAACACGACATCGACGGCTCGTTCGTCGAGCGGGTAATGTTCCTCGCCGCAATGAATGTGATCGCCGCTTTTCTTGGCGATGTACAGCGCCCGATCGGCCACACGGATGAGCGAATCTTCATCTTGTCCGTGTAAGGGACAGAGGGCGACGCCGATACTCACGTCCAGCGTGATCCCCCGCTCGGCCGAAATCGCGCGGATGGCGTCGCGAATGCGCTGAGCGGCGATCAGGCCGCCCTGTTCGACGCTGTCGCCGAGCAAGACCACCATTTCGTCTCCCCCCCAGCGCACCACTAAATCGGTGCCCCGGGTGGCCGTTTGGATGGCCTGCGCCGAGTCGCGCAGCACGTCGTCCCCCACTTGGTGCCCGTGGATGTCGTTGATCGCCTTAAACCCGTCAAGATCGCAGAGCAAAATCGCCAGGCACCGGCGGGTCCGGCGAATGCGGGCCAACTCGGCGCCGATCCGGCCGTCGAAAAACCGCCGATTATAGAGGCCCGTCAAGGGATCGCGGATCGCGTGCTCGGCCAGAGACTGCTCGGCGAGTTTCCGCTCGGTGACGTCGTTGATATAGCCGTCCACCGCGATCACGGCCCCTCCGGTCGTCACCACCGGGCGCCCCTGCTCCGTCACCCAGCGCTCGGCGCCCTTGGCCGTCCGGATACGATACGTGATCTGAAAGCTCTGCTTCGCGTCCAGGGCACTCCGAATTTCGCTTCGCACCACGCGCCCGTCGTCGGGATGGAGAAACCGATCCCTGAAGGCGGAGCCCTCGCGCATCAAGTCGGCCGGACGATAGCCCGTCAGCGAGGTGCATCCGTCGCTGACAAATTCGAGGCCCCCGTCCCCACCGACGCCGCACCGATACACCAGCCCGGGGAGGTGGCTGATCAACGCGTGCAGGGTGTCGGCGGGTCCGGTGAGTCCCCCCGAGGAATGAGGGAGCGGTCGTTCGTCGCGAGCTCGCGCCGGGGGGCGCCTCCGGCCCGCAGGCGAACGCGGGGAACTCATGCGGTCGTGTCCTGCCGATTCCAAATGAACTGAAACACGCACGACCCGATCTGGAAGACATCGCCGTGAGCCAGGACGGCCCGATCGAGCCGCAAATTATTCACGAAGACCCCGTTGGCGCTCCCGCAATCGGTGACGACATACTCGCTCGCCATCCGAATCACATCGGCGTGACGTCGCGAGACCTCCTGCTGATCGATGATGATATCGGATTCCGGGTCCCGCCCGATCGAATACCGCTCGTTGGTCAACCGGTACTCCCGACCGTTCAGGGACCCGCTGATGACCTTCAGCGACGCGACGCGGGGATCTGAGGGCGGCAGATAGGGATGCGACGCTCCGGGGCGGAGGGTCTGTTCTGGATCCAAATTGAGTCTCCATGGTGGCGGCGAAACAGGATAGGGTCATGATAGAAGTCGCCGCGTCACCGGTCAAATAGCAGGAGACAGCGTACGTCCCAATATCTTGCGTATCGCGAAGGTGATCGGGGCAAAAAACAAGGGCGGACCGTACGGCCCGCCCTTTGGCATCAGGATGATGGACTTATTTGCGTTTGGCCGGGGCTTTGGCTGGAGCCTTCGGAGCCGCTTTGGGCTTGGATAGGTCCTCGACTTTCATTTCAAGCTCGGTCACCTTTTGCTGCAGATCGGCGTTCGCCTTGCTCAGCTCGTCGGATTTGGCCGCCAAGCCGTTTTTCTCGTT
>JBDSOK010000166.1:0-2532 GCA_039914845.1 Nitrospiria bacterium
AGTCATGGGACCTCTCCTTCTTGTGGGGTGGGCTGCCGAACGCTGTTGGTCTCGATTGGATTCTACCGGCGTGCATTTGGGCTGCGCAAGGTCAGCCGTGTATGGCCGAGTCCTGGCCGCTTGAACACCTGCACGGGAGTCATCATCGGGGCCGGATGGATTGTCGGCCCTGCGCGATCGTTCGTTCGGCAACCTCGATCAGCGATAAATGCCGAGCAAATATGCACTCTTCGGCATAGGATGGGTCATTTGAGGTAGAGTCCAACTGGGAACGATCCCCCCCTCAAAAGCGGAGTGATTGTCGATGAAAGCGAAGACTGAGGTTAAAGACTTTCCCGTCGTGTGCGTGGGCGGTTCGGCCGGCGGCTTGGATGCCTATACCCGGTTGCTGCGTTCTTTGCCGGCCGATATGGGTGTGGCGATCGTCATCGTGAATCACTTGCGAGAGGTCGCCACCCGTCTCCACGAGATTCTCCCGCACTTCACGAAGATGCCGGTTGAATTGATCACCGAACGATTGCTGATCAAGCCCAACCATGTGTTCATCATTCCCGACAACCGTGATTTGCACGTGGATGATGGAGCGTTCCGTCTGAAGCCGATCTCAAAGCCTTGGGGATGGCCCGACGTGATTACGGTGTTTCTCCGTTCCCTGACGGAAAACTGGGACGGCCAACTGATCGCGGTGATTGTGTCCGGGTATGATGGTGACGGGGCCGCCGCGCTGTGCGGCATACGAGACGTGGGGGGCATTACCATCGCGCAGAAGCCCGACACGGCCGGGCAGCCGGATATGCCCGAGACTGCCATAGCCACCGGGTGTATCGATTATGTGCTTTCACCCGAAGACATCGCTCGGGAAATTGTCCGTATTACCCACGCGGCCGATACGGATGCTCTCCCGCAGCGCAAGGCTCGGGGGTCAGATCGGTAATCGTTCATTGTCCACCGATCACGATCGTCTGGATATCGGCTAGCTGGGTTAAGGTGTTTTGCTTCGCGATCGGCCGCGTCGCGATGAGCGTCGGCGCGTTTTTCCTGCGGGTTTTTCTGAGGATTGCGCCGGCGGTTTGGTTTTGGCGTGCGTGCCGCCCTTGGGGCGGAGAGCGGCGTCCGCCGTCTCGGCCAGCCGGAAGTCTACCCGCCGTTTGATCATGTCCACCCGGTCGACGACCACCCGCACGCGGTCGCCCAGGCGGTATTGGCGGCGGTGCCGCTCGCCGATCAGCGCGTGCTGCTTCTCGTGGTAGCGATAGTAGTCGCCCTCCAGCGCGGTCATGTGCACCAGGCCCTCGACGAAGATGTCGGCGAGCTGGACGAAGAAGCCGTATTGCGTGACACCCGCGATGATGCCGTCGTATTCCTGCCCGACCTTGTCCGCCATGTAGCGGGTCTTCTTCAGGTCGATGACTTCCCGTTCGGCCTCCATCGAGACGCGTTCCTGCGCGGAGGAGGTCCGCGCGATCTCGGGCATCAGATGCTCCAGCCGGTCCACCGGCAGACCTCCTCCGCCCAGCGACGCCTTGATTAGGCGGTGGATCACCAAATCGGGATAGCGGCGGATCGGGGAGGTGAAGTGCGTGTAATGGGCCGACGCGAGCCCGAAGTGGCCCACGTTCTCGACCGCATACCGCGCCTGCTTCATCGACCGAAGGAGCAGCGTGTTGATGAGCCCCTCCTCGGGCCGATCTTTGACCGTTTCCAGGAGGCGCGCCAGGGTCTTGGGCGCCAGCGTCGCGGTGACCGCGAGCCCGTGACCGAACCCGGAGAGTACCTCGGAGAAGTTGAGCAGTTTTTCGGGATCGGGCCGATCGTGAATCCGATACAGCATCGGCGTCTCGCGCCGGCTCAAATGCTCCGCCACCGTCTCGTTGGCGGCCAGCATGAATTCCTCGATCAGCCGGTGCGCGATGGTTCGTTCCCGGCTGATGATGGACGTCGTCTCGCCAAGCAGGTCCAACAGAATCTCCGGTTCCGGCAGGTCGAAGTCGATGCTGCCGCGTTCGCGCCGCCGGGTCTGAAGGAGCTTGCACAACCGGCCCATCGCGCGGAGCGGGCCGAGCAGCGACTCATGGCGCTGTGACAGCTCGGGGTCTTCCTGTTCCAGGATGCGGCCGACGGCCGTATAGGTCAGCCGGGCGTCGCTGCGGATCACGCTGGGGTACAGTTCGTAGACACGGCGATGCCCCTGGGGATCGATGTCCATCTGACAGGTGAGGGTCAGGCGGTCTTCGAAGGGGTTGAGGCTGCAGATGCCGTTGGACAGACGCTCCGGAAACATCGGGATGACCCGGTCTGGGAAATAGACGCTGGTCGCGCGGCGGCGGGCCTCCAGATCGAGCACGCTGTCCCACGGCACATAGGCCGAGACGTCGGCGATATGCACCCAGAGACGCGTGACGCCATCCGGGTGCTCCTCGATCGAGATCGCATCGTCGAAGTCCTTGGCGTGTTCGCCGTCGATCGTGACCGTCGTCAACGCCCGGAGATCGCGCCGCCCCGCCAACAGGTCCGCGGTCACATGGTCCGGCA
>JBDSOK010000227.1:0-6439 GCA_039914845.1 Nitrospiria bacterium
ACGTCGGATTGCATGGAACCCACTCAGTAACTGAGCAGGGAGAGGATGTGCTGGTCCCTCAATTTCTCGCGGCCGCCGAGCTCGACCAGCTCGATGAGCACGGCGATTCCGACCACCACCCCTCCCAACTCGTTGACGAGATGCACCGTGGCGGCCATGGTACCGCCGGTGGCGAGGAGATCATCGACGATGAGCACCCGCTCGCCTCGGTTGATGGCATCTTTGTGGATGGCCAGCGAGTTGGAGCCGTATTCGAGGTCGTATTTCCTTTCGTACACCTCCGCGGGCAGCTTGCCGGGCTTGCGCACCGGGACGAAGCCCGCGTGTAATTGAAACGCCAGCGGGGCGCCCAAGATGAACCCGCGGGACTCGATCGCCACGACCTTGCTGATTCCCTCGTCCCGATAAAAATCGGACAAGCGGCCGACCACCCGAGCAAACCCCGCCGCATCCCGCAGGAGGGTGGTGATGTCGTAAAACAAAATGCCGTCTTTGGGGAAGTTGGGGACTTCGCGAATCTTGCTTTTTAAATCCAAGGGGGATCCGTTGTTCGTTGTAAGTTGTTCGTTATCAGTTATTTGTTGACGTCCCACGAATAACCATCAACCAATAACCGACAACCGCCTTCAAATCAATTGATCGGCGGTCAGGGCTTGCTTGGCGATCAACGTGCGCAACTTCGTCAGGGCGCCGGCTTCGATCTGGCGCACGCGCTCGCGGGTCAACCCGAAGACCTGGCCGATCTCTTCCAGCGTATGCGGCTCGTCCCCGTCCAGGCCGAACCGCATGATCAAGACCTTTTGCTCGTTCGGCTTGAGGATCTTCATCCACCGCATGATGTCTTCCCGCCGGCGGATTCCCTCGGTGGTGGCGGCGGGCGAGATCTGCGACGTGTCCTCAATGATGTCTTTTAAGGTGGTCTCCTGCGCGCTGCCGATGGGACTTTCCAGCGAATAGGTTTTGCGGATCAACTGCTGAAGGTGGACGACTTCTTCGACCGGGACGCGAAGGCGTTTCGAGATTTCTTTGGCGTTCGGATCGCGGTCGTATTCCTGCATCAAAACATCGACCGCCTGCAAATAGTGGTTGACCTTCTCCACCACGTGGACCGGAAGGCGGATCAACTTGCTTTGGTTGATGATCGCGCGCTCGATGGATTGCCGGATCCACCACGAGGCGTAGGTGGAGAACTTGAAGCCGCGCCGGTAATTGAACTTCTCCACCGCCTTGATCAGGCCGATATTGCCCTCCTCCAGCACATCGGAAAACGGCAGACCGCGGTTGATGTATCGCTTGCCGATGCTGACCACCAGCCGGAGGTTGGATTCGATCATCTGCTCGCGGGCTTTGGCGTCGCCTTGCTCGATCAACTTCGACAGGCGTTGCTCGTCCGCGAACGTCAGTAGCGTGGAGCGGCGGATTTCCTTGAGGTAGCTTTTGACGGCGTCCATCGCGCCGCCGGGTTCGGGCTCTTCGGGCTCCGCCTCATTTTCAATGACGGCTTCTTTGGCCTCGAACTCGACCTCTTCTTCGCCGTCATCGGATGATCGCCCCTCGGCTTTGAGCGGCTGCTCCTCCTCCGACACGCCGTCGCGCTCCACGCCGATCTCGAGATCTTTGGGCTTACGGGGACGCTTGGAGACGAGCGTTTTTTGGGACCGGGGATTAGCCAACGGTAAACCCCCGCACGCCGGATCCGCCGGCTTGCCAACGAACTTCAACCGCCTCGACCCGCGCCGACGGCGGACCGATCCGCAGACGACCGATCACGGTGTCGATGATCTCGCGGGATCCTTCGAGCCGCACTTCCACACGCCCGTCCCGCAGGTTTTTGGCATACCCGCCCAGCCCCAGCCGATTGGCCTCGGCCGCGGCAAAATTCCGGTAGCCGACGCCTTGAACGCCTCCGCTGACCACGATGGTCGCCTGAAAGGTCTTGGTATCGCTCATGACGTCCCCATGGGAATCGTGCCCCCGCGCGCGTCGATCACAAGGAGGTGGTCGGGGTGAGAGGATTTGAACCTCCGACTCCCAGCTCCCGAAGCTGGTACGCTACCAGGCTGCGCCACACCCCGTTCCCCTTGATGCAAACCACTTCTCTCGCAGCCTCGGGCCTGAACGTCGGCCCTGCGTTGCGCTGAGCAAGCTCCCCTCCCTGATCCCTCCCCCCTTGCGGGGGAGGGGAGGGTGGGGGGTGCATTCTGACCTATCTCCACTCTTCCAACCGCATGCCATGCGCCTCGGCCACCCCTTCGTGGACGACGCGACCATGATAGAGATTCAAGCCGGACGCCAGTTCGGCATCATCGTTCAGCGCCGCCTCAACGCCCCGCTGTGCCAGCTTCAACACATAGGGCAGACTCACCGCCGTCAGCGCCTGGGTCGAGGTCCGCGGAACCGTTCCCGGCAGATTGGCGACTCCGTAGTGAATCACGCCGTGCATCAGATAAACCGGGTCGGCCTGAGTCGTCTTCCGAGCGGTCTCGACGCAGCCTCCCTGGTCAATGGAGATATCCACGATCACCGAGCCCTTTCGCATCTGCGAGACGGTCTGGCTCGTCACCACGTGAGGGGTTTTGGCCCCGGACACCAAAATCGCACCGACCACCAAGTCGGCCTGCACCACCGAGACACTGATGGTCTCGACACTGGCCACCAAGGTGGTGATATGGCCGCCGAACAGATCATCCAGCGCCCGCAGACGGTTGGGGTCCAGGTCCAGCACACAGACGCGCGCACCCATGCCGACCGCCATCTTCGCCGCACTGGTGCCGACCGTGCCGCCGCCCAGAATGGTCACCCGTCCTCGATCCACGCCGGGAACGCCGGACAACAACACGCCGCTGCCGCCGTTGGTCCGCTGCAAATAGGACGCTCCGACCTGGACCGCCAGCCGGCCCGCGATATCGCTCATCGGTCTGAGCAGGGGTCGGACCCCATTGGCCTGCGTCACCGTCTCGTAGGCGATCCCGACGATGTCCGCCGCCAAGAGCGCTTCCGTCAGCTTGCGATCCGCGGCCAGATGGAGAAACGTAAAAAGGGTCTGCCCCTTGTGAATCCACGCATATTCTTTGGGGAGCGGCTCCTTGACCTTGACGATCAATTCGGCCATGCGATAGACGGCCTCGGTCGAGGCGACCAGCAACGCCCCGGCTTCCTCATAGGCCCGATCGGGATAGCCGCTGCCTTCGCCGGCGCCGCGCTCGACGAACACCTGCGCGCCGACCTGTGTCAGGGCCCGCACCCCGCCGGGCGTCATCCCGACCCGGTACTCATGCTCCATCATTTCGCGTGGAACGCCGACCTTCATCGCGCCTCCGCGAGGGACCGCATCCAAGTCGGAGCAGGGTAGCAGGTCCCGGCGCAAAAAGTCAACGCGGAGGCCCTTTTGACACGGCGCGCCCGAGGGGCGTACAATGTCCAAATTTTGCGGAGGTCTCACCGTGCAACGCGTCACCCCATCGTTCATCACCGTCGGGTGGTACCAGGATCGTGTGCGCCTGCTCGATCAGCGCCGGCTGCCCGATGAGGTGGTCTACCTCGAGTGCGCCGATTATAGCGACGTGGCGGACGCCATCCGCAATCTCAGTGTGCGCGGCGCCCCCGCCATCGGGATCGCCGCCGCGATGGGGCTGGCCTTGGGGGCGCGGGCAATCAGCGCACACGAACGCGGCCCCTGGCTCGACCAGGTGCATCGGATCGCCGAAGCGTTGGCCGCGACCCGCCCGACGGCGGTCAATCTGTTCTGGGCGCTCGATCGCATGACACGCGTGGCCGCGTCGGACCCCGAGCGCACGGTCGCGGACATGGCCGCGCGATTGGTGGTCGAATCGCAGGCCATTTTGGACGAAGACATCGCCATGAACCGCGCGATGGGCGTGATCGGCGCCACCCTGATCCACCAGGGCGACACGATCCTCACCCATTGCAACGCCGGCGCGCTCGCCACCGGCGGCTATGGCACCGCGCTCGGCGTGATTCGCGCCGCCTGCGAGGCGGGCAAACAGATCCGGGTCGTCGCGGATGAAACGCGGCCGGTCCTTCAAGGCGCCCGGCTCACCGCCTGGGAACTGATGCAGGACGCCATCCCCGTCACGTTGATCACCGACAATATGGCAGGCGCGCTCATGCGGCAGGGGGGCATTCAGGGGTGTATCGTCGGCGCCGATCGCATCGCCGCCAACGGCGACGTGGCCAACAAGATCGGCACGTACAGCGTGGCGGTCCTCGCCCGGCACCACGGCCTGCCGTTCTATGTCGCCGCCCCGACCTCCACCCTGGACCTCTCGATCGCGTCGGGCGCCCAGATCCCGATCGAAACCCGAGACCCTCGCGAGGTCACCCACGTCAACAATCTCGCCCACATCGCCCCCGAAGGCGTGGTGGTGGCCAACCCCGCCTTCGACGTCACCCCCGCCGAATTGATCACCGCGATCATCACCGAGAAAGGCGCGTTTCGACCCGAGGACATTCATCGGCTGGGGGGCGATGCGTCCGACCTGGCGGCGTATCGGCTGGCCTAGCAGCAACCCCGGCGCCGGCCTGTTTCAGCAGCCGGCTAAGTACGCGTCATCTCTCGACTTGAATTCGTGTCTTACCACGGGCAGGAGATCGCGACGTGGCCGTAGTACCGCTCATACCCCGAGGCGCTTGCCAGCGCGGAGTCCGAGTACCCGACTCCTAGAGTAGATGATAGACATCCCGGAAGCCTGGCGGCCAGTTGCGTCTCCATCAGCGACGTGCGACTGCCGCCACCGGGAGCCGCTCGCTGAAGACCCGGCCCCGCGAGCACCTCCAACCGCCAACCCGGAGCCAACCGGCGGTTCACGACCATCACAATCTGTGTCTCATGGAACCGCTCCGGGTTGAAATATCCCGAAACGTCGTTCCGGCTGCTCGCGAAGATCCGCGCGCGGAGCTGAGCGCTGAGACCGACCCGTTCAGAGAGGACGACGCGGCCGTTCCCCGACAAACCCAGACGTTCATTGCCGTCGCTGAATCGCCGGCCGAAGACGCCGGCTCCGGACGTCACCGCGTGCGTGATCCGATATTCCGCACTCAGCGCCAGCGTGTCCGCCGTGACCCCCCGGTCAAACGACGGAAAGCTCTCAACCACTTCACGCGTGGCCCCCGCCTCCACCCGGACCGCATCCGCGGGACGATAGACGGCGCGGCTCGACCAGACCCCCGTGTTCCGGTCGCCGTATCGAACCAACCCGCCCTGAAGCATCAGCCGGAGATGGTCCCCGACGCGTGCCTCATAGCGGGCTTGAAGGCCCCGCCCGTAGACCCGCCGTTCCCGCTGCCGGAACGACTGCCATCGCACGATCCCGGCAACGGTCCGGCGCCCATCGATCCGAGCGCCGACCGTCAGTTCGGTCGTGTCTGCGTCGAAACCATCGCTGTCGCGGCTTCCATCCACGCGGAGGGTCAGGGGATGACCGGTTTCGTCGGCCAGGTCACGTCTCAATCCCGCCACGTCGTCGGCCAGGCGCCCGTCAGTCTCGGCCACGGCGCTCAGAAGAGCCTGGGCCTTGTCGGGCCAGCCGGCCCAGAGCGCGGCTCTCGCCAGTTCAAACCGCTCCGCCGCGTCTGCGCTCTCCGGGATGTCGCGGCCGAATCGATAGGCGGCCATCGGCCGGTCTTGCAAGGCCAGGCTCCGGATCAAGCCGGTTCGCGCCACCCTCTCGTCTTGCGCGTCGAGCGGCCGGGTGAGGAGCCGGCGATACCGGGTTTCCGCCTCGGGGTATCGTCCAAGCCACACCAAGATCCGGGCCGATCCAAACAGGGCCCTTCGCTCATCGCCGGGCGTCAGATCCGGCAGGCTCAGCGCCCGCTGATAATAGACGAGCGCCGTCTCCGGCTCATCGAGCATGGCGCTCGCCTCCGCGGCGCCGATGAGCGCGGGAAACCGAAACGCGGGGGAGTCGAATAGGCGTTGGAAACGATCCCGCGCCTCGCGAGCCCGCTGCGCCTCCAGCGACTCCCGCGCCTCATGCCACCGGACAGCGTCCTCGTCGGGCGCCGCCCAGGCCGGCCACGCGACCGGCCACCACGCGAGGTGACAGCAGACGACCAGAACCGTGGTCCGCCATCCCGCTCCGCGCCGCCCGCACGCGCCCAGGGCCCCGGAGGTTATTTGGTCCCCCATCCCTTGCGCAGCCCCACGAGTTCCGCGAGATACCCCGCGATGGAGGCCGGGGCCATCACCAGCTGGAAGGCGAAAATATACACGAGGAACCCGCCGAGGTTCCGTCTCACGCTCAGCCCGCGCTCCTCGAACATGCGCCGTTGAACACGGAACATCACCCCGTTGATGAGGAGCGTGAGGGGCACGACGGCCAGGGTCATCGGCCCGGCAATGTAGTAGTAGCCAAAGAGGGCGGCAATCATTCCCGGGATGAACAGCAATAGATAGAGGGAATCCATCAGCGGGAAC
>JBDSOK010000238.1:0-8650 GCA_039914845.1 Nitrospiria bacterium
GAGTCTCGTCACCACGCGCGCGAACGAAAAGGCCGCCGCGTACGGGATCGAAGTGGAAGACGTGCGGGTCAAGCGCGCGGACCTGCCCGAGCAGAATGAAAAAGCGGTGTTCATGAGAATGCAGGCCGAGCGGGAACAAGAAGCGAAGCGCTACCGCTCGGAGGGCGCGGAGGAAGCGCAGAAGATCCGGTCCGGGGCCGAGAAAGAACGGGAGATCCTTCTGGCCGAGGCCTACAAAACCGCGCAGGGGCTGATGGGGGGCGGCGACGGGCAGGCGTTCAAGACGTACGCGAAGGCCTACCGGCAGGATCCGGACTTTTTCGAGTTCACGCGAACGATGGAAGCCTACAAGAAAGCGCTGGACAAGGACACCACCCTGGTCTTAAGCCCCGACTCCGAATTTTTCCGCTTCCTCAAGTCCAAGTAACGCCGTCACGTCGTTTCTCACGTCACCCGGAGCACCAGACATTTTGCACTGCCCCCCGCCTTGTGAAATTCGGAGAGATCCACCGGCTGCGGGGTGAAGTCCAGTCGGCGCAACGTCGTTTCCAACGCCGTGCAGCCGGCTTGTACCACCACGTCACGGCCCACCACCACGGCATTGCATGCGAAACGAACGGCGTCGGCCTCCTCCACCGCGATCGGCTCGGGGACGAATTGGGCGATGACCCGTCGGCCGTACTCGTCGAAGGCCGGGGGATAGTAGAGGGCGCGGCGGGCGTCCAACGGGCAGAAACAGGTGTCGAGGTGGTAAAAACGGGGGTCGACCAGTTCGAGGGAGAGGACCTCGCGGCCCAGGGTCGCGGCGATCATCCGGTGAGAGTGAATATCGGAACGGATGCGGTAGCCGGCGAAGAGCGTCTCGCCCAACCGGAGCGCGTCTCCTTCGCCCTCAAAACACGTGGACGCGGGTAACGTCTCGATCGCGTAGCCGCGCGCGCGAAACCAGGCCTCGTAGATCGGTTGTTCCCGTTGGCGTTGGGGATGGAGGAAGCGGCTCGCGATGAAGCGGCCCGGAGCGACCAGGCCCGCGTTCGCGGTGAAGACCAGGTCGGGCAGGCCCTTCACGGGCTCAAGCAACTCGACCTCCGCCTTCAAGCGGGACGCGAGGATCTCGTAGAGAGCCTCCCACTGCGCGCGGGCGCGCTCGGAATCGGCGGGGTGCCGGACGTCCATCCACGGGTTGATCTCGTATTCGATCCCGTAGTAATCCGGCGCACACATGAGCAGGCGTGGGGGCATTCCCCGGATTTTACGATGTGGTGAGATGATCCGCCAGTGCGCGGAGGAACGGTTCCACGTCGGTGACCAGCCCCATCGCTTGAAAACTGCCGCGGTCGGCGAGCTTCGTCACGACGGCCGGATTGATGTCCACGCAGATCAGTTTGACCGAGGCGGGAAGAATGTTGCCGGTGGCGATCGAGTGCAGGGTGGTGGCGATCATGATACCGACCGTGACGCCCCGGATCTTCTCCCGCATCGCGTCCTGCGCCGCCACCATGTCGGTGATCACGTCCGGCAGCGGGCCGTCGTCGCGAATCGAGCCGGCCAAAAGCCAGTCGATGCCGCGGGTGACGCACGCGTGCATGATCCCGCGCGTGAGCAATCCGCGCTCAACCGCCTGCCGGATCCCCCCCACGCGCCGAATCGTGTTGATGGCGCGCAGATGGTGCTCGTGGCCTTCGTCCACCGGCATGCCGGCATCCAGCGACATGCCGAGCGACGTGCCGTAGAACGCCTGCTCGATGTCGTGCGCGGCCAGCGCGTTGCCGGCAAACAGGACCTGCACATACCCCCCGGCGATCAGGCGTTCCAGGTGCGGCCCCGCGCCGGTATGGATCACCGCCGGTCCCGCGACCACCAATACCTTGCCGCCCCCGGCCCGCGCGGTCTTGATGTGGGCGGCCATCTCGCGGATCACCACCGCCTTGGGTTTTTCGGAGGAGACCGAACTGGCCATGAACTCGAAGACGTTGCGCTCGGGGGAGCGCACGACCGGCGCAACCTTGACCCCGGCATGTCCGACCACGATGAGATCACCGCGTCGAACCCGGTGCATGGGGAGGGTGACGGCGCGGCCGTCGGCGGGATCGACGCGGATTCCGCAGTCCATTTCGGGATGCTCGACCGGAATCCACCGTCCGCCCCGCTTGATCCACGTGTCGAAATGGGACGAGCAATAAAAGCCGTCGGGAAAGGCCCCGTCGATGTCGGCCTCCGCCAGACGCGCCTCATCCCCCGCCACCACAACCGCCCCATGCTGGCCGATGCGGCTGAGGATGCGGTCAAGCCGCTCGGCGTCGTCCGCGCTGACGCGGATGGTGGCGTGACTGGCGTCCTCCCGCCGCTGCCCGACGGCCAGATTCAGAATCTCGAACAGGCCGCCGAGCGTCATGATTTCATCGAGCACCTTGGGCAAAATCAAGGAATCGATGATGTGGCCGCGAAGCTCAACGGTTTCCGATGGCATGAGGGGATGAGCGGCGCAGGCCGGGGTGGGGCTTACCCGATCAAGTGCTCCCGGATCGCATTGGCGAGCGCGTCCGCCTCCAGGCGATCGGACGCGGAGAACACCAGCTTGCCCCGCTTGTACAGATGCGTGGTGGGATAGCTTTCGAACTCATAGCGCTTCTTGATCTCCCGGCATCCCGGAATGTGCATCAAGGCGCGGCCGAACTTGACCTTGGGCGCGAAGGTCCGAATCGTCTGCTGGATGGCCGGCTCGTACTCGTCGCAATTATGGCAATTCGCGATCTTAAAGAAGACCGCGGCGGCCGGCGCACCGTGGTACTCGTCGAAGGTCTCGTCGTTGACCCGGGGTAATTCTATGGGTTCGGCGTCATGCTCCATCCTGATCCATCCTCTCAAAATCGTAGGGGCGCACGTCGTGCGCCCCTAGGTCGTCGATTTCGGTTGCGATGCGTCAGTGCAAGGTCTTCAGCGCGTTGAGAATGTCCTGATCGTCGCGCGCCGACAGAATTTCTTGAACTTTGACGTACTTCACCGTGCCGTGCTTATCGATAATCACGGTCGCACGCTTGGTGATGAATTTCTCATCCAGATACATGCCGTATTGCTTGGCCACACTGCCCCCCATATCGGACAGGAGACGATGCTTCAGACCCAAGGAATCGGCCCACGCCTTGTGGGAATACACGCTGTCGATGCTGATGCCCAACACCTCGGTATCGGCCGACGAAAATTTCGGAAAGTCGTCGGTCAGGCACTTGTTTTCCTTGGTACAGACCGGGCTCCAGTCGAGCGGATAAAACGCCAGGACGACGTTCTTCTTGCCTTTGAAATCGCCGAGCTTGACCTCTTTCTGGTCCTGATCCTTCAACGTAAAATCCGGAGCCGTTTGCCCCACCTGAATTTCCGACGCCATATGTCCTCCTCTTGCGTGCGAGTGATGATGTTGCCGACATCCCAAAAGAGGACCTCTTCTAACACGGCCCTTCCGAGGTTGTCAAGGCGCCTCGGGGTCGTCCACCGCTCGGGGTCACCTTGACAAGGTGGGAGACGGTTTCCTATAGTACCCCGCTGGTTTTGACTCGTCGCGACATCGCGACGCCGGATCTGAAAAGGAGAATGCATGCATCAGAAGCTTCGGCATCTCGCTCCTCGTGGGCTCGCGCTCGCGTTGACGGTCATCCTCAGCGCCGGCTGGCTGGCCGGTTGCGAAGGCATGAATCGCACCCAAAAGGGAGCGCTCGGCGGCACGGCGGTCGGTGCCGGGGTGGGCGCCCTCTTGGGCAAGAAAGGCGGTCACAGCGGAAAGGGCGCGCTGATCGGAGGCGCCATCGGGGCTTTATCGGGCGGCTTGATCGGCAATTACATGGATCGGCAAGCCCAGGAACTGGAAAAGGTGGCCGAGACGACTCGCACCAGCGACGGCATTATCGTCACGATGAAGGATAAGATCCTCTTCGACATCGACAGCGCGACGGTCAAACCGGATGCCCTCTCGGGCCTGGACAAGATCGCCGGGGTGCTCACCAAATATCCCAAGACGACCATTACCGTCGCCGGGCATACCGACAACACCGGCCGGGCGGATTACAATCTGAAGCTCTCAGAACGACGCGCCAACGCCGTCAAATTCGCGCTCGCGCAGCGCGGGGTCTCCGGCGATCGGGTCACGGCGATGGGATTCGGCACAGACAATCCGGTTGCGTCCAATGCCACTCCCGAAGGCCGGACGGATAACCGCCGCGTCGAGTTGCACATCGTGCCCAGCGACGAACTCAAGCAAGAGGCCTCCGGCCAGGAAGGCTGAGCGAACCGTTCCGCCGGAGAATGATCTGCCTCGCTGGGCTTTCCCGCGCCGCGGCTGGACATACGGGTGGGATTTCGCTACACTGGCCCGGTTTTCGTCCGCGTCTCGGTTCCGTCCCGTGTGGGGGTCAGCCGCTTCATGAACGTTCAATCCGCCGGCATCACCCATGTCGGCAAAGTGCGAAGCTCCAACGAGGATCATTATGGAACGTTCGATGAGATCGGGTTGTACGTGGTTGCCGACGGAATGGGCGGTCACGCGGCGGGCGAAGTCGCCAGTCTGATGGCGGTGGAGACGATTCGCGACACCTTTCAGGCGGCTCAGGCGGCATCTGACCGCACGCAACCAGCCGGCCCCGGGGCGGATCCCGGACGCCCGATCGTCTGGGCGATCGAACAGGCCAATCAGCGTATTTTTACCACCGGCCGGAATGATCCCGCGTTGTCGGGCATGGGCACCACCATCGCCGCCCTCTGGCTCAGCGGGGAGACGGCCTACGTCGCCCACGTCGGCGACAGCCGCGTGTATCGCCTTCGCGGCTCCGTCCTGGAACAGATCACCAGCGATCACTCCCTCATCAACGATTACCTGAGCCGCGGCATCATGAAACCCGATGAGGCGGCCACCCATCCGATGAAGCATGTGCTCGTCCGCGCATTGGGCACCACCGCGAGCGTGGCGGTCGACGTCAAGCCTGTGCCGCTGAAGCCGGGCGATCTGTTTCTGCTCTGCTCCGACGGCCTGTCGAACGTCATCCCGCATGCCGAGCTTGCCGGAACCCTTGCCGACCCCCCGGCGGACCTCTCCGTCCGTTGCCAACGGTTGGTCGACGTCGCCAATCGGCATGGCGGCCTGGACAATATTACCGCGGTCCTCGTGACGGCAACCTAACGATGTCTCCCCGCACGCTCATCTTCGGCGCGATCTTTCTCGCCGTCTTCGTGTTCGGCGGCGCTCTGCTCTCTCTCTACATCGATGCGCTGTGGTTTCAGGAAGTGGGGTATTTTTCCGTCTTCACCACCAAGCTCACGACCCAACTTCAGCTCGGGGCGGCGGTCGGCCTGGCGATGTTCGGCTGGCTGCTCGCCAATGCGTTATGGGCATCCCGGCGACGACTCACGCTCTTGCCCCCGCCCTGGTCCGCCGCGCTGGCCGGACGGCCGATCCAGCCGCTGCTCGTCGGCGCCGCGCTGGTCGTGGGCCTCATGCAGGCGCTGCAGGCGTCCGGCCAGTGGGAGCAATTTCTCCTATTCCGGCATCCGGTCGCCTTCGGCCAGACAGACCCGCTGCTCGGACACGACCTCGGGCTCTACGTCTTCACCCTCCCGTTCATGGCGACCATCAAGGGGTGGCTGTTGACCGCCGTCCTGCTTGCAGCCGTGGCCTGCGTCGTCCTGTACACGGCCAACCAGGAAATCCGGTTCGATCCGACGCGCATCGTCATTTCCTCCGCGGCCCGCCGTCACCTGCTCGGCCTGGGAGCGCTCGGCGCCCTCATCATGGCCTGGGGCTACCGGCTCGATCAGTACCAACTCTTGTACTCCGGTCGCGGCGTCGTGTCCGGCGCGGTCTATGCCGATGTCCACGCCCGCCTCCCCGCCCTGAACGTGTTGGTGATCGTGGCCGTGGCCGTGGCGATCGTCCTCGCGTTCAGCGCCACGCGACGCGGATGGACGTTGCCCTTGGCCGCGGGCGCCGCCCTGCCGGTCATCAGTCTACTGGGCGGCTCGGTGCTGCCGGAGTTGATCCACCGCTTTCAGGTCTTGCCCAACGAACTCGTGATGGAGCGGCCGTTCATCGAACACAATATCCGGTTTACCCGCTACGCCTACGGTCTCGACCACATCGAAGCCAAGGAATTCGCGGCCTCGGACGAACTCAGCGCGAATCAGGTGGCGGCCAACACGCTCACCACCAAGAACGTCCGTCTCTGGGATCACCGCCCCCTGCTCGCAACGTACCGCCAACTCCAGCAGATCCGAACCTACTACGACTTCATCGACGTCGACAACGATCGGTACGTCATCGACGGGGAACTCCGCCAGGTGATGATCTCGCCGCGGGAGCTTTCGTACAAGAACCTGCCGAGCCGGATCTGGATCAACGAACACCTCACCTACACCCACGGGTACGGGGTGACGCTGGGACCGGTCAACCGCGTGACTCAAGAAGGCCTGCCGGAATTCTTTATCAAAGACATTCCCCCGGTATCCTCGACGTCGATCACCGTCACGCGGCCGGAAATCTATTACGGCGAGTTGCCGAACGATTACGTCTTTGTGAACACCACAGCGCTCGAATTTGACTACCCCTCCGGCGATAAGAACGTCTACGCGACGTACAGCGGCGACGGCGGCATCCCGGTGGAATCGTTCCTGCGCAAGGCGGCGTTCGCCGCGTCGTTCGGGACGATGAAAATCCTGCTCTCGAACGACCTGACGTCCAAGAGCCGGATCATGATCAACCGGAATATTCAGGGCCGGGTCTCGAAGCTTGCGCCGTTTCTCCGCTACGACCAGGACCCCTACCTCGTCATCACCGATGAGGGGCGGTTGGTGTGGATCCTGGACGGCTACACGACCACCGGACGCATGCCCTATGCCATGCCGGTGCAGGGCGTCGGCAATTACATCCGCAATTCGGTGAAAGTCACGATCGACGCCTACGACGGCCGGATGAGGGCGTACATCAGCAGCCCTGACGATCCCATCATCCGCGCGTACGACGCCGTCTTTCCCGGCCTGTTCCAGCCGTTGGACAAAATGCCCGCCGATCTCCGGACACACCTGCGCTACCCGCAGGACCTGTTCACCATCCAGTCCAAGGTCTTCGCCACGTATCACATGCAGGATCCGCAGATCTTCTACAACAAGGAAGACCTGTGGAACATCCCGCAAAAAGGCGAGCGGGACACGGACCCCTATTACACGATCATGAAACTCCCCGGCGAGGCCCGGGAGGAGTTCGTGCTGATGATCCCGTACACGCCGGCCAAGCGGGATAACATGGCGGCCTGGCTCGCGGTCCGGAACGACGGGCCGCACTACGGAAAACTGATCGTGTACCTCTTGCCCAAACAGAAACTGGTCTACGGCCCGCGCCAGATCGAGGCGCGGATCGACCAGGACTCGGCAATCTCGCAGCAACTCACGCTCTGGACGCAGCGCGGCTCGCAGGCGATCCGCGGCAGCCTCCTGGTCGTTCCGATCGAGGATGCCCTGCTCTACGTCCAACCGCTCTACCTCGCGGCGACGGAATCCGGAGCGTTGCCCGAGTTGCGGCGCGTCATCGTCGCCTTCGGCAACCACCTGCTGATGGAGCCCGATCTGGAGACGGCCCTCGGCAATCTCTTCGGTCGCCGGTCCCCCGAAGCACGGAGGACCCTGACGACCGACGCGGGCACCCTCGGCGCCGCGCCGGATCAAAACACCTCCACGCTGACCCGCCAGGCGCTCGATCAATATCGCCGCGCACAGGCGCTGCTTCGCGAGGGCAACTGGGAGGGGTACGGCACCGAGCTGCGCCGGCTCGAACAGACGCTCGAGGAACTTGCCAAGCGGCGCTAGCGCCGGTATGCTTCACCGCAATGTTTCACCCCCCCTCGGCGTCACACATCCCGGCAACACAGGCAGGCGGACCCGAATTGATCGGGCAGAGCGTGGCCATCCGGCGTCTGCGCGACGCGATCCGTCAAGTTGCCGGTTCGCGTTCGACGATTCTGATTTCCGGGGAAAGCGGAACCGGCAAGGAACTGGTCGCGCGCGCACTGCACGACCAGAGTCCACGCCGGGGCGGCCCCTTTATCGCCGTCAACTGCGCGGCCATCCCCGAAAACCTGATCGAGAGCGAACTCTTCGGACATGAGCGGGGCGCCTTCACCGACGCCCATGCCGCGCGCCAAGGCCGGTTCGAGCTCGCGGAGGGCGGCACCCTGTTTCTCGATGAAATCGGCGACCTCAGCCTGCGCGCCCAGGGCACGCTCCTGCGCGTCATCGAGGAACGGGCCTTTACCCGTTTGGGAGGGACCCAACCGGTGTGCGTCGACGTCCGGTTGGTGGGGGCCACGCATATCGACCTCGATCGTGCCGTCGCTGACGGGCGATTTCGCCAGGATCTGTACTACCGTCTCCACGTGGTGCCCCTGGTCGTTCCGCCGCTTCGGGAGCGGCCCGACGACATCCCGCTCCTGCTCCAGCATTTCATGATCCAGCACACGCCGTCCGGAACCCTCCAGAAAACCTTGGCGCCGGATCTCGTCGCGGCGCTCACCCGGTACGGTTGGCCGGGCAATGTCCGCGAGATGGAAAACCTGATCGAACAACTCATCACGCTCTCCGCCGGACAGGAGATCAACCTCGCCGAGCTGCCCGCCAC
>JBDSOK010000262.1:0-8802 GCA_039914845.1 Nitrospiria bacterium
AGGGCGGCGCGTCGGCTGAATCGGCAACCGTACAGTCATCGTTGGCGGCCACGGCGATTTTCTGCTCGACTTCTTTCATCGCATCACTCCTCGCTCATCCCTCGTATCCCTCTTCAACCGGCGGCAATGGCGGTTTATTTATAGACCTTTTGGCTGGGCGGTGCAACTCGGAACCCGTCCCCAGGAGGAACATAGTGGGCCTCCAATCCCCATCATGGGGACTTTTTCCTCATTCCGGAGACCCATGATCTCCCACGGCGTGAAATTCCTGATCGGCATCTCCTCTCGTCCGCGGCGCGCGCCTTGCAGATGAGCTTGGCAAACAAGAGGACCAGCACCTCATTCTCCCACCCAGTGTGTGGAAAGACGTAAGGAGTCTGATCATGAAACGGTATGCGTTGAGCGTCACCCTGGCGCTCGCCGGCGGCCTCGCCTATCCCGCCGCCTCTTGGACCGCAGAAACACGCTCACCCGACCGCCTCGTCGTCGATTCGCTGTCCGCGACCGAGGTATCGGTCGAAGGCACGGACACTCGTTTGGAGATTGTCTTGTTGCCGGATGCGCTTGAATATCGCCCCGTCCATCCCGATCTGGTGGACGAGGGAGACGAGACCGAGGAGCCGGCGGACGCTCTCGACACCCCGGCCGAGACCCCATAGGCGCACGCTCTTTCTTCGCCCGCGGATTCCGTTTAGAATACGCGCATGATCGGAGCGCACATCCGGGCGTGGCGTGAGCATCGCCGATGGCCCATCCCAGACCTGGCCTCGCGGGCGCAGGTGACCGAGGCGATGATCGAAGCGATCGAGGGCGACACGGTGGACCCCTCGGCGGCGACCGTCGAAGCGCTCGCTGCGGGGCTTGGCGTGCCGGCGCCCTGGCTGTACGGCGATCCCCGTGCCCTCATCGCGTTGGCGGCGGATCCCGACGAGTCGCATGAGGGAGCCGCGGCCATCGACCCGGTCACCGCGCAGATTCTCGGCGCCGCCCATCGGGAACGCGCGCTCTTCGCGTTGCTGGCCCAGCTCATTCGCGCCGGGGACCCGAAACTCGTGCGCGCGGCCGAAGTCAATCTGCGGAGCTTGATCAAGCAGATTCCGCGCACCACCGTCCCGTGGGAATCCCGGCCCTCCGGCCACTTCGAACCACCTGCGGATTAACGACCGTCCTTCGCGCATGGCAGATGGCAGGCTGCTGGGTGTTTCAGCACCCTGATAGACGCCCCCCGCCGCCTTCTGGTAAGATGGCGCCCTATGTCCGAGCGGCTTCGCACCATTTTGGCCCGGCGCATCCTCGTCATGGATGGCGCGATGGGCACCGTCCTGCAAGGGAAAGACCTCACCGCGGCCGATTTCGGCGGGCCCGAGTACGAAGGGTGTAACGAGTACCTCAATCTGACCCGGCCGGCGGTTGTGTCCAGCGTCTATGAGGCCTATCTCGACGCCGGGGCCGACATCATCGAAACCAATACCTTCGGCGGGACTCCCATCGTGCTGGCCGAGTATGCCCTCCAGGATCGGACCCACGACATCAATCGCGAGGGCGCCCGGCTCGCCCGCGCGGCCGCCGACTCCCGATCCACGACCGACAGACCGCGCTTCGTCGCGGGCTCGATGGGGCCCACCACCAAGACGATCACGGTGACCGGCGGGGTGACGTTCGATCAATTGGTCGACAGTTTCGCCGCGCAGGCGGCGGGGTTGATCGACGGCGGCGTCGATCTGCTGCTGCTCGAAACCGCCCAGGACACGCTCAACCTCAAGGCCGCCGCGATCGGCATCGCCCGGGCCCAGGCCGAGGCCGGCCGCCGTGTGCCGCTGATGGTCTCCGGCACCATCGAGCCGATGGGCACCATGCTCGCCGGTCAAGGGGTCGACGCGCTCTATACCTCGCTCGAACACGTGGATCTCTTCTCGATCGGCCTCAATTGCGCCACCGGTCCCGAGTTTATGACCGACCATCTCCGAACGCTCTCCGGCCTGGCGACCTGCTTCGTCTCGGTCTATCCCAACGCGGGTCTGCCGGACGAAGAAGGCTGCTACGCCGAAACCCCCGTGACCCTCGCCGCCAAGCTCTCGCGCTTCGTGGACGAGGGCTGGATCAACATCGTGGGCGGCTGCTGCGGGACCACCCCGGCCCATATCACGGCGCTCGCCGAGATGGTAAAGGGGAAGACGCCGCGCGTGCCCCAGCAGACGCTGCGCCCCGCCGTCTCGGGCATTGATTTTCTCCTGATCGAAGAGGACAACCGGCCGATCATCGTGGGCGAGCGCACCAACGTCATCGGCAGCAGGAAGTTCAAAGAACTCATCATCGACGGCAAGATCGAGGAAGCCGGTGAGATCGGCCGCGCGCAGGTGAAGACCGGCGCGCAGGTGATCGACGTGTGCATGGCCAACCCCGACCGCAACGAGCTGGCCGATATGGACGCGTTCATCTCGGTGCTGACCAAAAAGGTGAAGGCGCCGTTAATGATCGATTCGACCGACCATGTCGTGATCGAGGCCGCGCTCAAGCGTTGCCAGGGCAAGTGCATCATCAACTCGATCAATTTGGAAGACGGCGAAGAGCGCTTTGAGCTGGTCGTCCCGTTGATCAAGCGTTACGGCGGCGCCGTCGTGGTGGGATGCATCGACGAGGACCCGAAACAGGGCATGGGGGTGACCCGGCAGAGAAAACTTGAGATCGCCAAGCGGTCCTACGACCTGTTGGTGAACAAGTACGGCATACCGGCCCGGGACCTGATTTTCGACGCGCTGGTCTTTCCGGTGGGCACCGGCGATGAGAACTACATCGGTTCCGCGATCGAAACGATCGAGGGCATCAAGCTGATCAAGGCCGCCCTGCCCGATACCAAGACGATCCTGGGCGTGAGTAACGTCTCGTTCGGCCTGCCGCCGGCCGGGCGCGAGGTCTTGAACGCCGTCTACCTGTATCACAACGTCAAGGCGGGCCTGGATCTGGCCATCGTCAACGCCGAACGGCTGGAGCGCTACCCGTCGATCCCCGAGGAGGAGCGCCGGCTGGCGGAGGACCTGATCTTCTGGCGGGGATCGGATCCCATCGCCGCGTTCGCCGCCCACTTTAAGGGCCGGCAGACCAAGGTGCGCGTGTCCGCCGCGGAGTTGCCGCTGGACGACCGTCTGGCGCGGTACATCGTCGAGGGCTCGCGCGACGGCTTGATCGACGATCTCACGCTCGCCCTCAAAGACCGCGCGCCGCTGGCCATCATCAACGGGCCGCTGATGGCCGGGATGGACGAGGTCGGACGCCTGTTCAACGCCAACGAATTGATTGTGGCCGAGGTGCTGCAAAGCGCGGAGGCAATGAAGGCCTCGGTGCGCCATCTCGAATCGTTCATGGAGAAGAGCGACACCGCCGCGAAGGCGACCATCCTCTTGGCCACGGTCAAAGGCGACGTCCACGACATCGGGAAGAACCTCGTCGAAATCATCCTCGGCAACAACGGCTACCGGATCGTGAACCTCGGGATCAAGGTCGCGCCCGAGGTACTCATCGAAGCCTATCGTCGCGAAAAGCCGGACGCCATCGGGCTGTCGGGCCTGCTGGTCAAATCGGCGCAGCAGATGGTCATCACCGCCCAGGATCTGCGCGCCGCCGGCATCGACGTCCCGATCTTGGTGGGCGGCGCGGCGCTCTCGAACAAGTTCACCGCCACCAAGATCGCGCCGGAATATTCGGGCATCGTGCTGTACGCGAAAGACGCGATGAACGGCCTGGACCTGGCCAATCGCCTGACCGACGAACAGGAACGACAGACATTGGTGGCCCGCATCCGCGAGGAACAGCGGTCCATGGTGCAGGGCGCGGCGGCGCCCAAACCGGCTCTCGCGCCGTCCCCCGTGTCGAGTCGATCGGCGGTTCGAGCCGATGTCCCCGTCCCTCCCGCGCCGGATTTCGACCGCCACTTGCTGCGGAACATCCCCTTGGGCGAGGTCTTCGCCTACATCAACCCGCTGATGCTCTACGGCAAGCATCTCGGCCTGCGCGGGCAGATCGACAAGCTGCTGGCCGAGAAGGACGAGAAGGCGATCAAGCTCTACGAGACGGTCGAGGCGCTCAAGCGCGAGATCATCGCGGACAAGCTGATGTCGGCCCACGCGGTGTGGCGCTTCTTCCCCTGCCGATCGACCGGCGACGAGCTGAATCTCTTCGACCCCGCCCGGCCGGAGACCCACATCGAGACCTTTCAATTCCCTCGCCAACCCGCCGGCGAGCGGCTCTGCCTGGCCGATTACTGCCGCAATGCCGAATCGGGCGAACGCGACGCCCTCGCGCTCTTCGTGGTCACCTGCGGCGTGGGCATTCGAGACCTCTCCCAACGCTGGAAGGACGCGGGCGAATACCTGCGCTCCCACGCCCTGCAAGCCATCGCGGTCGAGGCCGCCGAAGGCCTGGCCGAGTGGCTGCACCGCAGACTGCGGACCGCCTGGGGCTTCCCCGACCCGCCGACCACGACGATCCACGACGTCCTTAAAAATAAATACCAAGGGGTGCGGGTGAGTTTCGGCTACCCGGCCTGCCCCAATCTGGCGGATCAGCACAAGCTCTTCGCGCTGCTCCGCCCCGAGGAGATCGGCATCGAACTCACCGACGGCGACATGATGGATCCCGAAGCCTCGGTCTCGGCGCTGGTGTTTCACCATCCCGAGGCGAAGTACTTCCGGGCGGATTGACCGTGCACCCCGCCGTATGGCGTCCCGGCCGACGGGAAGCGCTGCGGCTTTTCGGATTGACCGCGCTGGGTCTCGCGTTGGGACGTCCCGCATCGCTCCTGGCCGCGGCGGGATCGGCGACCGCAAGTGATCTGGGCCTCTTCCGTCAATTTCGGGTGATGATGGGCGGCATCCCGGTCACGCTGTCGGTCGCGGCCGAACGCGAAACCGACGCGAACGCGGCCTTGAACGCCGCGTTTGGGGAGATGGAGCGTCTCGAACGCCTGTTCTCGGTTTATCGGCCCGACAGCGAGATCTCCTCGGTCAATGCCCACGCGGGCCGGAGACCGATCGCGGTCGGCGTCGAGACGCTCGCCCTCATTCAGGACGGCCTGGAGATGACCACCCTCACCGAGGGCGGGTTCCACCTCGCGCTCGGCCCCGCGATCACGCGCTGGGACGTGCTCGACCATCCCCATATCCCCTCGGCGCGAGAGTTGGCGGCGATCCGGCCTCTGATCCACGGCGGGCGCGTGCAGGTGGATGCGAGCGCCCGCGAGGTCTTCCTCACGCGACCCGGCATGCGCCTCGACCCCGGCGGCATCGGCAAAGGCGTCCTCACCGAGCGCGCCAAGCAGGTCCTCCAACAACACGGCATGCGCGGCGGGCTGATTGCGGCGGCGGGAGACATCATCGCGTTCGGCCGGCGACCCGACGGCGCGCCGTGGCGGATCGGCGTCCAGCATCCCCGACGGAAGGACGAGTTGCTGGCCTCGCTGGATCTGACCGATACGGCAATCTCCACCTCGGGAGATTATGAACGCTTCTTCCTGCGCGACGGCGTCCGCTATCACCACATCCTGGATCCCCAAACCCTCACCCCGTCGCGCGCCAGCCGAAGCGTCACCGTCATCTCACCCGACGGCGGGCGCGCCGACGCATTGGCGACCGGCGCGTTCGTGTTGGGCCCTCAGCGCGGACTGAGCCTGCTGCATGAACAACGGGTACAAGGCGTGATCATCGACGACCGCGGCGGGCTGCACGCCTCGCCGGCGTTGACGAACGCCGTGAGCTTCCATCTGTGAGCACGTCGGTGGCGATTGACAGCCCCTGGGCGAACCCCTTAGGATACCGGGGAATATTTGGATGAGGCCAGCGCTCAATCCACACATGAACCCGTCGGGCCCGGTATCACGTCTCGCACAAACCGCCACCTTCATCCGAGGGAGGCGGCTCTCGTGGCGCGTCGCGTGTGCCACGGGCGTGCTGCTGGCCTACCTGGTCCTGGCGGGGGAGGCCATCCACTGCCGGTATTTTGTCGGCGAACACGATCAACACGGCACGTCCCAGTCGCAAGGCCCCACGCACGCGACTCACTGTCTCGCCGCGAACCACGGGGCGACGGCGATCCCCGCCGTCGCGTCGCTCGGAGCCGACCCGCTTCCGCCGCTTGGACATCCGTCGCCGATCGATTTCCTCCCCGTCAAGGCGGCGGACGTCGGTTCCCAGTCCGCCCGCGCTCCGCCGACCGTCTAACCCTCGAAACGCTTATCCAACTCCGTTCGCGCGACGGGTGAAACGCCGCGTCGCGGACTACTCGTCCGCGAAGAACGCTCTCGTCCGTTGCGCGATGTCTCGCTCATGAGGAGGACATCGGTATGAGATCTTATCTGGGGATGAACATGACGATCAAACTGACGGCGATCCTCGCGATCGTGCTCGGCATCCCCGCGCATGAGGCGTCGGCCGCCCACATCCTGGAACCGCTCGGCACGGAAATCGCGGCGACGGCCCCGCGCGGAAGGATCTTCGGGCAAATCGTGTACGACTATGCCAAGTTCGAGAACGGCACGACGCTGAAGACTCACCTGCTTCCCGTGGAATTCGAAGCCGGGATCGGCGAACGCTCCCAGCTCAACCTGGAGGGTGTGGTCGTCCTCCGCGAGGAGGTCGGGACCGCGCGTGAACATGGCGTCGACGAACTCGCCTTCGGGTTGAAGCATCGCTTTCTCGACGAAGGCCCGACGGCTCCCGACGCGGCGTTCGAAGTCGAGTACGTCCCCTCAGCCGGGCTGACGGGAAACGGTCACGCCCTGGCCGGAACCTTGATTCTCTCGAAGAATCTCGGCCCTCGCGTGGTCCTTCACCTGAACGGAGGCTACGAGCTTGAGACCGAGCGGGAACTGGCGGTCGAACTGGGAACCCCGTCGGACCCGGACGCCGTCGCGGCGGTGACCGAAGAGGTGCACAACCAGGCGACGTGGATCTACAGCGTGGCGCCCATGTTTAAAGTGATCCCGGACAAGCTGATTCTCCTGGCCGAACTGAACGGCCGTACCCACGCGTCAGGCGACACCGAATTGGTCCTGGTGCCCGAAATCATCGCGGTCGTCCAGAACGAGACGGTTTTCGCGCTCCAGAATGTGGCGTTCAAGTTCGCCGTCCTGTTCGGACTCAACGATGATTCGCCCGACGTCGGATTCAAGTTCGGGATCTCGAAGTTATTCTAATACCCCACAAGGCGGGCGCGTCAGCGACGCGCCCGCCCGTTTGAGGAGAAATATGATGCCTCCGTCTCCCACCATACCGGCTATCGCCACGGCGATCTGCTTTCTCCTGATCGGCGGCCATGCCGCCTCGGCTCACGAAATCGTGGGGACGGTGACGCCGCTCATGGTGCATATGAAACGGGGCCTGGCCTTGATCGACCATGGCAAGCACCAGGCCGCCATCGAGGAAATCCGCTCAGTCTACCGGGATGTCTCTCACGACAGGGGGATGGAGGGCTCCGGGCTCCACGCGGTAGCCGTGCAGATCGATCAACGGTTCGGCACGCGGCTGGATCCGGCGATCGAGGAATCGATCGCCGGATCGGATACCCGCCGACTCCGAATCCTGCTGCACGAATTGGCCTTCCTCTCGATGGTCGAAAAATTTGAGACCCTTCGCGGCACGTTTGGGAAGGCCGCGGTCAGCCTCGACACGCAAAAAACGATGTTCTGGCTGGGGAGAAACTACTTCGCCTACCTGCTCGAACCGGCGTTGGCGGCCAACGACCCCGTTGAGGAACAGCGCCTCGACCGCATGCTGGACGCCATGCTCTACCGGCTCGAGGATGGTGAGGGGGACGCCTTTTTCCATCTCCAACGGGACCTGGTCCGCGCGCTCACCACGGCGTTCCACTTCGACATTTCCCGCACGCTCCCGGTGGGGACGGTCCGGCCTTGAACCAGACCTTGAACCGGTGATCGACCCGATGACCAGGTCCTGGATCGTGATTCCGCTGGTCGTCTTCCTCGCGGGGGTCGGAATCTCGGCCGGCGGACGCGCGCTCGAACGCAGCCCCGCCTTTTGCGCCTCGTGCCACGAAATGGAGCGCCCCGATAAGGGCTGGAAGGACTCCGGGGCCTCCCTCAATCACCCCAATTGCATCATGTGCCATTCGGGACCCGGTCCGTTCGGGGTGGTGGAAGCGCAGATGCGCGGGCTGAGAATGGTCGCCGCGCATTTCCTCTTGAGCGAAGAGAAGCTCAAGGGCCCGTTCAAAGCGAAGGTGCCGGATCCGTTTTGCGTCCAATGTCACGCACGGGCGGTGATCGAACCGCCGCATCGTCGATTTCCCACCCAAGGCAAGGCCTGCCGGGATTGTCATAAACACGGCGATCATTGGGAGTTTGCGGGCGAAGTGCGGGAAGAAGCCAAATCATCGCAGCCGACTTCGAATAAAATCCCCCCTTCATCGGTATTTCTTGCAGTTCGACCTGATACGCTGGGGGTGGAGTGATGGGGATCGGTCTTGCCCGGCTTCTTCTATTGTGCGGAACGATACTGGGGGGCGCTCAACCGGCGAGCGCCCTGGATACCACGCTGACCATCGTGAGCCCGCCCGACGGGGCCGTCATCGCGCAATCCAACGTACCGATCGAAACGCGCTTCGTGAAGGGGACGCTGGGCGACCATTTACACGTGTACGTGAATGGCGCCTTCTTCAAGAGCAGTAAGCGGGAGAACGTGACGCTGTGGGATCTGAAGGACGGCGACCATACCATCGAGTTGAGGGCGGCCAGCCGCGAGAAAGACGAAAAAGGGATCGAGCACAAGGAATTGGGTGTGAACGCGGTCGTGA
>JBDSOK010000287.1:0-2551 GCA_039914845.1 Nitrospiria bacterium
CCTTCCGTTGCGCTGGTCAGCCAGTAAGAAATGTCGCCATCCTTCGGGAGCGTACTCTTGTAGAGAAGATTGTAATCCTTCCAGAAGCAACAGCCGCGGTACGCACTGTCATGCTCGGGGTGGCCCACATGGTGCACCATCTCGTGGATTGCGACTTGGCCCGTATGGTACGCGGTGTCCGAGGCGGAATCGTGGTAAAGGTACTCTGCCACGGATGCCGGGTTGACGCCGTACTCGTTTGCAACGTTCGGTCCTTCGGCCAATCCGCGCACCCAAACCCAAGTGCCCTTGGCAGGATCGTAATATTCCATGGGACCATCGATTATGGCTTGGTAGAACGTCGTTCCGTCTCCGTCGTCGCCAGCGGGCATCCCGTAGTCGGCGGCGATGTCTTCCGTCATGCAGCCTGCGTCGTTTCCGCAGCTTGATTGGCCCATGAGTCGCGAACAAGCCATATGTACAGAGTGCCAACCGCTCGCCTGCTGCCGGCACGCCCCGCGCTAGCCAGCGGCAGCCTGAAACCCGCCTCGCAGGCTGGCCCGGGCATGGACGGCGTCTTCCGCCCCGGCCTCTTCGCGGGCAAGATCGTCGTCGTCACCGGCGGCGCCACCGGCATCGGCTTCGCCATCGCCGAGGCATTCAAGCGCCTCGAGGCCGACGTGAGCCTCGTCAGCCGGGACGAGAGGCGCCTGGGCCAAGCGATCAAGCGCTTGCAGACCGTAGGCATGGGCCGCGCCGAGTTCCACGCTGCCGACGTGCGTGACGGGGCCCGCATCGAGGAGGTCGCGAACAAGATTGGCGCCGTCGACGTCCTCATCAACGCCGCGGCCGGCAACTTCCCGTCCCCGTTCTCGGCCTTGAGCAACAACGCATTCGACACCGTCGTCGACATCGTCCTCAAAGGCACCGCCAACACTAGCCGCAGTTTCGGTGGCCGCATGATGCGGGGCCGGGGCGGCTCGATTCTCAACATCGTGGCAGGATATGCCTGGACGGGCGCCCCCGGCGTCAGCCACTCGGGCGCCGCCAAAGCCGGTGTGCTAAACCTCACCAAGAGCCTCGCCGTCGAGTGGGCTCCCAAGGTTCGCGTCAACGCTGTCAGTCCTGGCCCCATCGACGGCACCGAGGGCATGAAGCGCCTCAGCGACGACCTTGGCCTGCGCCCGGCCGTCGAGAAGAGCGTGCCGCTTGGCCGTATGGGGCAGCCTGACGAGGTCGCGCAAGCCTGCGTGTTCCTTGCCAGCCACGCCGCGAGCTACGTCACGGGCGCCTGCCTGGTCGTCGACGGCGGACAAGACGCCAAGGGGCCATTTGGCGGCCTGCTGATGGGCTGAGCACCGATGACGGCCCAAAGCGCCCGGAATCTGCGCGGGCGGCACTAAACGAACGGCAGTTTTGCCACGGTTGCCGGCATGCGTTTCTCCCGCACGACGACGTCGAACGTCTCGCCGACCTCGGCGCCCCCGCGGACGTAGCCCAATGCGATGCCCGTCCCCAGCGTCGGACTCATGGTACCCGAGGTGACTTTTCCAGCGTCCGTGCCGGTGCGCTCGATGGGGTAGCCGTGGCGTGGGATGCCTTTCTCCTGCACGAATCCGACGAGGCGGTCCGTCGTTGGCTCATCCTTCTGGGCCAAGAGGCGGGCCTTGCCGAGGAAGTCACCTTTCCAGTCCATCGTCCACTCCAGGTTGGCTTCGATGGGCGTGCGGCCGCCCTCGAATTCGTTGCCGGCCAGGCAATACCCCTTCTCGAGCCGCAGTGTGTCGCGGGCACCCAGGCCGATGGGCTTGATGCCGTGCCCGGCGCCGACCTTCAACAGGTGGTCCCACACGCGGCGGGCTCCAGCGACTGGGACGTACAGTTCGACTCCCTTCTCTCCCGTGTAGCCGGTGCCGGAGACCATGCAGTAGATGCCGGCCAGCTCCATGTTGACGAGATGGTGGAACTTGGGGGCCGGGCTGACGGAGGCGGCGGCCAGGACGTCGCGCGCCTTCGGGCCTTGCAGGGCTAGGATGGCCCACTCCTTCGTGACGTCCTTCACCACGGCTCCCGGAGTGTGCTTGGTCAGCTGCTCCGCCACGGCCGTGTTGCGGCCCGCGTTGGGGATGACGTAGAACTTGTCCTCGGCCAGCTTGAAGTAGAACGTGTCGTCGAGGATGGTGCCGTCCTCGCGCAGGATGACGGTGTACTTGCCTTTCCCGACTGGGACGGCGGCCGGGTCGCTGGGCGTGACTTTGGCGAGTGCGGCAGCGGCCTTGGGGCCCATGACCCAGAGGTTCGACATGTGGCTGACGTCGAAGAGGCCGACGTCGGTGCGGACGGTGGCATGCTCGTCCTTGATGCTGCCGTAGTGCACCGGCATGTCGTAGCCGGCGAACTCAACGAAGGTGGCACCAAGGGCGGCGTGGGCATCGTAGAGGGGCGTCCGCAGGGGCATGTGGCCGCCACCAAGTCCGGCGGATAAGGGATTGCGGACCGCATCCACCGAATGCAGAACGATTCCTTCAGCAGTACGACTCGGTGACCTCGACGTCCACGTCGGATTCGTAGT
>JBDSOK010000291.1:0-3192 GCA_039914845.1 Nitrospiria bacterium
GCGCACATCGAGATTCTTGGGCTGAATCGCCAGCACGCGCGAATACAATTCCTGGGCGGCCTCAAAGCGCGAAATCATCATATTCGCGTTGCCCAGCGCAATGAGCGCCTCCACGTCCTTGGGGTTCTTCTCGACTCGGGCTTTCAGCGCCATGATCTCCGCCATCGGATTCTGAACCCCCGGCGGCAGACGGCGGTCGGCGGCGGCATCAGGGGCGGACCCCGCGACATCGATCGGGGGATGGTTCGGCGGAAGCGAGCCTGAGGGGGGTCCGGCGGACGTCTGCGTGTCGCCGACGGGCTCCGGCAAACTCTTCGCCCCCTCCTGGGAATTACAACCGGCCAGGAGGAGTAGCACACAGGGAACGGCGACCGACAGCGCGCGGCATCTCATGTTTCGTCCTCGGAGGATTCGTTCAATGTCCGGGTACCCCGACACCGGATGGTCATGGCATCAAGGCCGGCGGGCGCGATTGTATCACGCCCTGAAGCAAACGCTGATTGAGCCCTAAGGTATCGCGGTAGAGGTTGCGCGGGGACGAAAACTCCAGCGGCAACAGATCGTCGGTGTTGAGCGCCGCCCCCGCCGCGAAACGGGCGAGATCATCATGATTGAGGACCAACGTGCGTAAGATCGCTTCGGGTCCCTCGGATTCGTTGAGCCCCCAGTCGGTCCGAAGAGACGCATTCCCCGCCAGCAGGCCCGCGACACGGTCCAAATCAAAGAGCTGGGGCCGCGACGTGCCGATCAGGATGAAGTCCCCCGGCACGGGAGCCCAGAGAGACATATAGGGAAACGCCGCGTGAAACGAGGCCACGACCATTTGGAAGTCTTCCGGCGCCATCGCATAGCTGTGGACCCACTGCGCCATGACGCCGTCGGGCGTCAGACGCGACCGGGCCAGGCCGAAGGATTCCACCGTAAACAACGTGGCCACCCCCCCGACCCAGGGGTTGGAGGGTTCGGAGATGATGAGGTCATACCGATCGGGAGCGGTCGCCAGCAGCGTGCGGCCGTCCGCCACGATCGTCCGCACCCGGCGATCGGCGAGCGCGTGCCGGTTCTCGCGATCGAAAAACGAGGAGGCCACGATCACCGCCGGCTCAATCTCCACCACGTCGATCCGCTCCAGGGTATCGTACCGGGTCAGCGCGCCCACCGTGACCCCGCTGCCCAGACCGATCACGAGGGCCGCCCGCGGACGGGGATGCAGGAGAACCGGGAGATGGCCCAGCAGCAATTGGGTCCTCATGTCCTTCCCCGTTCCGGCATCGGCCTTGCCGTTGACCCGAAGGGTCCGCTCATCGCCTCCCTGGTGAACGCTGACCGTCGAGCTGATGCCGTCCTGATAAAAGAGGACCCGGTCTTCGATCCGGTGGCGCCACGATCCTCCGCCGCGGGTGTAATAGTCCGCGTAGGTGGAGACGCCGCTGCTCATCACCACCGGGTCCCAGTTCGGGACGAGGACGAGAACGACGGCGCCCGCGAGAGGAGCCCAGGCCGCCGCCCATCCCGCCCGCGCGCTGAACGCCAGGACAACGAACCACCCGATGAACAGATTGGCCGCGATCGCGGCCCGAATCGTATTCTGCACCCCGAGCAGCGGGATCAACACAAACCCGGCCGCGAAGGCGCCGACGATCGCGCCGCCGGTATTGGAGGCATACGCACGGCCCACGGAACGCCCGACGCCGGATCCCCGGGCGCCGAGCAGATGGATCGCGCACGGTAACGCCGCGCCCAGACACCATGTCGGGATGAGCATGACGGCAACACTCAAGCCGATCTGTAATGCCACGATGAATCCCGGCTCGCGCGAAATCGTAAACCCCCACAGGAACACGTCGGGAAGGCGATCGACCAGCGCCAAGACCCCCAGCGAACCCAGGGCCGCGGCGGTCTGCAGCGCGGCGAAGAACCCGGGCGTCAGGCCCCCCCGCGCCGCGCGACGGCTCGCCCACGCACTCCCACCGGCGATGCCGATCAAGAAACTCAGCAGGATCGCGGTAAAGGCATAGGTCGTACTGCCGATCACCAGGGCGAGGGCGCGCGTCCACGCCAGTTCGTAGATCATCGCCACCCCGCCGGACAGCGCCGCACCCAGCAAGAGCACCCGGGCATGGCGTGGGTCCGGCGTGGGGGATGCGGCGACTCCAGCGGCGGGCGGCGCGGCCGGGACAACGCGGGCCGCGTCACGCCAAAGACGGGCGGCCCCCAACATGCCCACTCCGACGGCCACGCTCAACCCCGCGGTCACCAGCAGGGTCAGGCGCATGCCCAGCGCCGGAAGCAGATGAAAGCCCACCAGATACGTCCCCGCGACCGCGCCGAGTGTGTTCCACGCGTATAACGCGCCGACCCGACGCCCGACCGGGCCGCCACCTTGCACCACGAAGCGGCTCAACAGCGGGAAGGTGGCGCCCATCAGGCCGGCGGGCACCACCAAGACGGCCGTGGACAAGACGAATTGAACCAGGGTCAACACCCCGAACGACGGCTCGTAGCTCCGGGCGTACGAGAGATACGCCGAGCGAACCGCCTCGATCAGGCTCGGGGTCAGCAGCGCGTACGCCCCGATGGCGATCTCCAGCCACGCGTAGACGACCAGCAAATTGCCGATCCGGTCGACGCGCCGGCTGCAGAGGAGACTGCCGAGCGCCAGACCGCCCATGAAGGCGACCAACACGGTCGTGACGGCGTGCACGGTGTGGCCGAAGATCAGGCCCAGCATCCGGACCCACACGATTTCGTACATCAGGCCGGCGGCGCCCGAGAGGAAGAACCCGAGGACCACCACACCCGACAGCGAGATCGGAATGGACGGTGACGATGAGGAATGCGGTGAACTGCGCGTGGAAGAGACTTTCTAGCGGGTCGCGGAGGAAGGGTCCTTCGCGCAGCGGAATCCCACGTCCCCCAGCGGGAGGTCGGGCGGGGCGAAGAAGCGATAGGCGGCGCGATACTGGTGTGACGCGTCGTAGTGGCTGCCCTCCCATCCACCGCCCCGGATCACTTTCATTTTTTCGCCGTAATAATCGCTCGTGTCGGTGCTGCCCGGATAGGCCCGGTACCAATCCTCGACCCACTCCCAGACATTGCCCACCATATCGTAGACGCCGTACGGGCTCTTGCCGGCCTGGAAACTGCCGACCGGGGTCAGGCCGCGGCGTTCGGTCAACCCGGTATTGGCCT
>JBDSOK010000311.1:0-8438 GCA_039914845.1 Nitrospiria bacterium
GCCGGCCACCAAGGAAATTTTCAGCGAGACCCAGAAGGCTTCCGTGGGCGCCAGAAAATAAAGGTCGGTGCCCAGCGGCGCGGTCAGCATGTGGAGAATTTGATCTGAAAAGGAAAACGCGCCCGCAGCCGCCACCAGGACCCCGGCCGCGATGACGATGAGTCGCCGGCGGAGCTCGGACAGATGCTCCATCAGCGGCATGTTCCCGGCCTGATCCTCCTCAGCCTTCATGGGGGGGAGATCTTCTCGTCCTCCGGGGCGGACGGCGGGGGCGGTGGAGGCGGCGGCTGGGCGGCCGTCTCCACCGCATGAAGCTCCTCGCGCACGTGCGACTGCGCCTCATCGACCGTCTGCTTGAGCAAGGCAAAACCTCGTCCTAGCGAGCGCGCCAATTCGGGAAGACGTTGCGGACCGAGGACGATCAACGCCAGGAGCAGGATGACGACCAATTCGGGGAAACCGATACCGAACATCAGCGCTTTCAGTCCGCCGTCACTCGGCGGGGCTAGTGAATCGTTTCCGTCAGCTTGGAACGACGCAAAATCTCATTCATGCGATCCTTCGCCGCCAGCTTTTCTTTTTGCATCATTTTCTTTCGAAACTCGTCGTCACCGGCTAAGTTTCGCCGTTTGAGCAATTTTTGAAGCTCGCGTTCAAGCCGCTGGTGCTGTTGTTCCAATACCACGAACTCGTGATTGAACTTTCTGATGTGCTCGATCCAGGCTCCTTCATTGTCCATTTGGCACCTCCTTGGTTCGTTCAGGACTCTCTGGAAACCCTCGCCACCCCCCTGTTCGCCCTTCTTCAGCTATCCATTGCATGATCAAGGCATCTTCCGTGGGCTCGCGATAGTAGCGGGGCCTGACGCCCGCAAGCCGAAAACCGAACCCTTCGTACATCGCGATGGCCGCGCCGTTCGATCGGCGAACTTCCAATCCCGCCTTGACCATCGGCCCCATTCCGGCCCGGAACAGCCGGGCCAACAACCCCCGGGCAATGCCCCGACGCCGGCATTCGGGCCGCACGGCCAGACTTAAGACCTGCAGCTCATCCAGGATGATCCATCCGCCGGCATATCCCACGATCCCCTCTCCCGCGAGTTCCGCGACGAAAAACCGGGAGAAGGCATTGTCGTGAAGCTCCGCCAGAAACATCTTCCGTGTCCACGGACTGGAAAACGACGCGCGCTCGATCGTCAGGACGGCGGTCATATCCGCATCCGCCATCGAACGGATACGCGGCATCGCGCCTACCGGAGCCGGCGCATACGGTGCCTGGTGGTCGATCATCGGAGACCTTCCAACATCGCGCGCCGGCGGCGGCCCACCATCCCCTGTTCGAAATGATCTTCCGCGGTCGAGCGCCGCAGATAGCGCGGCAGCAACGCATCCGCCGGCGTGTCCTGCGCGGCGTCCAGACGACGAGCCCCGAGGCGCGCCACGGCGGCGGCCGGCGTCATCGCGAAGGCCTCCACGAACCGGGCGCGCCCACCCCACGCGTCCGACAAGATCGTTCGATACAAGATCGCCCCATCGCCCACACACCAGATCGGTCCATCCACCGTCGACGCCGCAGGCCAGTCACCGGGCCGGAAAACGCCCTCATCGGTCAATGGCTCGGGCACGTCCGTTTCACAGCGAAACAGGCGCGCGAATATTTCGCCGCGTTTGGCGTCCAGACACGCCGCGACCGTTCCCCGACATCCCGACGCCCGCGCGAGCGCGTCCAGCGTGCCGATCGCCGCGATCGGCATCCTCCGAGCGCGGGCCAGGCCCTTCACCAGACTGATACCGATCCGAAGTCCGGTAAAGGAACCGGGGCCAATCGAAAGCGCCAGCCCCCCGAGATCGGCGACCGTCCAGGCGCGTTCCGCCAGCAACCGATCGATCGCGGGGAAGAGTTCGATCGAGGTGCGGCCCCGCTCGCCGCAATGGGCCTCGGTCACCGTCTCAGTCCCGGCCGTGACATCGCCCTCCCACAACGCCGCGCTGGCGCTCACACACGCGGTCTCGATCGCCAGCACCCTCACGGGTCTCCCGCGGGCGCCAATTCGTGGACACGGATCCGTAACGTGTCCGCAAGGCCCGAGGCCGTGACCATGAACGGACGCCATCGCCCCGCCACCTGTTCGTAGCGATCGAGGTGGATCAGGGCGCGCGACGATCCGTGGGGGTCAAACCATTCTTCGCGAGTGGGCAAAAATCGCGTGCGCTCCAAGAAGACTTTCCGGTCCAGGCGTGGCCTCCCGCCGTCCATCAGCAGAAAATACAGCGTGTACTGATCTTCGCCTCGCTCCAACGCCACCAGATCGAGGGGATCGATCACGACCCCGTGGCTCGCACCCAGCAGCCGAAGGAGATCGGCGACCCGCAATGATCCCATCCAGGGCGCCAATCCCGCTTCGATGGACTCGGCGCCGACCAGCGCGGGCCCCTCGCCGGACCGCTCCAACCGGACGTCTTCGCCCACCGCGGACAACGTGAAGAGCGTGCGGCCCAGCGGATCCAGCCCCTGCACCACGAACGTCCGCGGCGGCGTAAAACTGATGAGGCCCCGCACACTCGCCTTGCGCCGATCGTGCTCCACGTCCACGGTGACCAACGCACGGTAGGCATCCACCGTCGCGTGCTCGGCCAGGACGCGTGCCAATTCCGGCAACGTGGCGTCTTGCCGAGGAAGCGACTCCGTGACCGCCCCGCGATGCGCGCTGCAGCCCGCCAGAATCCCCGCCCACATCCCGACCAGAAGCCACGCGACCCTCTGAAGGCCGCCGCGATCAACGGACACCCAGAACCTCGAGCGCGTCGTGCACGTCATCGACGCCGATCACCTCAAACCCCGGCTGACTCGCCCGCTCGGCGTTCCGCCGGGGCGCGATGCAACGGGTAAAACCCAACACTCCCGCCTCCCGCAGGCGGATCTCCGACTGCGGGACGGCGCGGATTTCGCCCGCCAGGCCGATCTCCCCGAAAATCACCGTCCGCGCGTCGATCGGCCGGTCGCGCCAGCTCGACGCCACCGCCGCTGCCACGCACAAATCCGCCGCCGGCTCCTCGAGGCACAAGCCTCCCGCCACATTCACGAACACATCCTGGCCCCCCACACCGAGGCCCACGCGTTTTTCGAGCACCGCCAACAACAGCGCCAACCGTCCCGGATCGATGCCGTTGGCGGTCCGTCGAGGGGTCGCCGCCGCGGGATGCGACACCAGGGCCTGAAGCTCGACCAAAATCGGCCGGGTCCCTTCGGCGCTCGCGAGAATCGCCGACCCCGACGATCCGTGGGAGCGCTCCGCCAGAAACGATTCCGAGGGATTGGCGACCTCGGCCAGTCCCTCGCCCTTCATTTCGAAGACCCCGACTTCCTGCGTCGAGCCGAAGCGATTTTTGACGGTGCGAAGGATCCGATACGGATGCCCCTTCTCGCCTTCGAAATACAGGACCGTATCCACGATATGTTCGAGCACCCGCGGTCCGGCAATCGCGCCGTCCTTGGTCACGTGCCCGACCAAAAACGTGGCGATCCCCGTCTGCTTGGCGAAGACCATCAGCCGGCTGGCGACATCCCGAACCTGCCCGACGCTGCCGGCGGACGACTCCAGCGATTCGCTCCGCATGGTCTGCACCGAATCGACGATCAGCGTCTTCGGAACGTGCGTCCGCGCGGCTTCGATCACGCGATCCAACGACGTCTCAGCCAAGAGCCACACCGACGCGTGGCGCGCGCCCAGACGGTCGGCGCGCAATCGAATCTGATGCACCGACTCCTCGCCCGAAACATAGAGGACGGTCTGTCCGCTTCGCGCCAGGCGATCGGCCAGTTGCAGGAGCAAGGTCGACTTGCCGATCCCGGGATCGCCACCGATCAGAGTGACCGACCCGGCCACCAGCCCCCCGCCGAGCACCCGATCAAGCTCGCCGATCCCGGTGGGCGACCGGATCTCTCCGCTGTCAATGGAGACATCGGATAAACGGACCGGCGTCGCCGCTCCGTTGGCGGAGACGTCCATCACCAATCCGCCGGTGGCTTCCTCCACCAAACTGTTCCACGTGCCGCACTCGGCGCAACGGCCGAGCCACTTGGGATGCTGCCCTCCGCACGATTGACAGACAAAGGAGGTTCGGGCCTTGGGCATGTTCGGATGATACCGACCAGGGGGTCAAAAATCAACGCAACGCGGCGACCCGAAATGGCCGCCCGACATGACGGACTATGGCTTCCCTAATGCGTCATGGATGGGGCCGAGAACGGCTTCGGCAGCCTCCCGGCCGCGGGTGATCATCAGCTCCATCTTGGACAGATCGTAGAGCGCCACACCCGAGGCATCGACATCGATCATCACGTCGGCTACGCGGCGCTCGCGCGCGGCATTTTGGCGGGCAACAAGCGAGACGACCTGCACGCCGATCTGAACCATGTTCTTGAGGTGGGCCGATTCCGCCGCGCGGTAATTGACATCCACGCCGACCACCACCGCGCCGGGAAAGCGCGCGCGCGCCGCCAACACAGGTAATTGGCTGGCCGCGCCGCCGTCCACCAGCAGGCGGCCCGCAATCGGCGTGGGCGTGAAGAGCACGGGGAGGCTGCAGCTCGCCTGGACCGCCAGCGCGACGTCGCCCTCGCTCAGCACCACCGCCTCCCCCGTCCGCAGGTCGCACGCCATCGCGGCGAACGGGAACGGCAAGTCGGCGTATGTCACATCCCCCAACAAGCGCCGAACGGCGGCCCCGATCTTGTCGCTGGACCAGATCCCGCTGCGAGAGAGCGACGGGGCGAGCAGGCGACGCCACCGCATGTCGTGTGCGACCGTCACCATCTGCGCGGGCGTGAACCGGCCCGAGGCGTGCAGCGCGCCCACGAACGCGCCCCCGCTGGTACCGACGACGCCCGTAATCGGCACACCGGCGCGCCTCAGCACATCGAGCACGCCGATGTGCCCGGCACAGCGGGCTGCCCCGCCGCTGAGCGCGAGCGCGACCCCATCGGCCTGTCCGCCCCGCGCGTGTTCCTGCGTCTCTCGGCCCATCGTGGACGGGCAGTATACCATTCCGGTCGTTGACTTCGATAGTCCGGATGGCCTATTCTGAAGCCCAGCGCTATGCCCGTCCATCCTCCCCTCGGACGTCATCGTCTCTTTCGCCGTTTCATTCTGCCGTACGCGCTGTTGATCGTCGGCACCCTCGCGGTCAGCGGGTGGTACTTCTACGATACGGCCCAAGAGGCGCTGGACCGCGAGCTGACCAAGCGGCTGCTGACCGTCGCCCAAACCGTGCGATCGGTCATGAATCCCCGTTACCTGATGCAGATCCGGCCCGGCAGCGAGGGGACGACCCTTTATACCCTGATGCTCGCGGACCTCCAACGCCTGCAGGAGGCGTCCAACGCCAGCCACCTCTATGTCGTCGATCGTGAACATCGCATGTTGTTGGACGCCAACGAGCAGACGCCGATCGGCCGGGAATATCTCTTCCTCAAGCTCGACCTGGCGGAGTTGGACGAGGTCTGGGAGGGCCGGTCGATGGCCTCGCTCCTCTATCAGGAGCACGACGGGCGCTATTACAAATCGGGCTACGCCCCACTTCGGGACCAAGACGGGGAGATCGTGGCGGTGGTCGGAGTGGAGGCCGGGGCCGACTTTTTCCATGTCTTGACCGCGACCAAGCGCCAAGTCGCCTTGATCGTCCTGATCAGCCTGCTCATTCTCCTGCCCATCGGTCTGTGGCTGTCGCGCTCCATCCTCAAACCGCTGACCGCCCTGGTGTCGGCGATGGATCGGGTCGGCAAAGGGGAACCGGCCGCGAAAGTCGCGATCACCACGCAGGATGAGATCGGGTATTTAGGACGGCGCTTCAATGAAATGGTGGACGCGCTGATCGAGAAGGACCGGCTGCTGACGCGTCTCTATGAACAGGAGCGGGAGCGCGCGGATCGGCATCGCGGATACAGCGACTTCTTGCTGCGCAGCATGACGACCGGGGTCATCGGCATCGACTGCACGGGCCGCGTCACCCGGTGCAACCCCGCCGCCCTCGACATTCTCGACCTTCCCCCCGGCGCGGCGTGGGAAGACCGCCCGGAACCGCTCTTCGACGCCGAGCATCCGATTTCCGAACTGCTGCACACCACGGTCAGCGACGGCTCGCAGCAGCGTCGGGAGCTCTGGTTGCCCACCCATTCCGGCCGACAAAAATGGGTGGGCGTCCATACGGCGCCCTTGTCGGATCAAGACGGCCGATTGATCGGCGCGGCGGCCTTGATGACCGATCTGACGGCCGTCCGAAAGCTGCAGGAGGACGTGCGGCGCAAGGATCGCCTGGCCGCCATCGGCCAATTGTCGGCCGGTATTGCGCACGAAATCCGAAATCCGCTGGGCGCGATCGAGGGGTTTACGGAACTGCTGGCGCGCAAAATCCATGATGAAAGCACCGGCCGCCTCTTGCATGAAATCGTGCAGGAGGTGAAACACCTCAACCACATCGTCACCAACTTTCTCACCTTCGCCCGGGAGCCCCAACTCAGCTATGAACCGACCGATGTCGGCCCCCTGATCGAGGGCACCCTCACCTTGCTGCTCTCCACTCACACGCAGCCGATCACTCTGGCCGGAACCTTGCCGCCAAGCCTTCCGTTGGTCCCCATCGACCCCAACGAATTCCGACGGGCGCTGTTCAACATCTTAATCAACGCGCTGCAGGCCATGCCGGCCGGCGGCACACTGCAGGTGGATGCGGGAGTCTCTGAAGACTGGCTGACGGTGACCGTCAAGGACACGGGTCCCGGAATCCCCGACACCGTGAAAGATCGCATCTTCAATCCATTTTTCACGACCAAAGATGACGGCAGCGGACTTGGGCTGGCCATTGCGCATAAAATAGTGGAAGGGCACCACGGCGTGATCGAGGTGGACAGCATTCCCGGGATGGGAACCGCGTTCACCATCCGCCTCCCACTCGAAAGGATCGCCTATGAAACGCATCCTCATCTCTGAAGATAAAGCTTCGATGCGCCATATGCTGCGCCAGGTCTTCGAGGAAAACGGCTTCGACGTGATCGAAGCTGCGGACGGCGAAGAAGCGGTGAACCGGATACGGGAAGGCGCCATCGATCTCGTCATCACCGACGTAAAGATGCCCAAAGCCGATGGGATGACCGTCCTGAAGGAATGCCGCGCCGCCTTGCCGCGCACGCCGGTCATCGTCATGACGGCCTTCGGCACGATCGAGAACGCAGTCGAAACGATGCGTCACGGCGCCTTCGACTATATCGTCAAACCATTCTCGATCGGGGAAATCGAACTGAAGGCCCAGCGCGCGTTCGAGCAGGGCCGACTCGTCTCCGAGAATGAATATCTCAAAGAGGCGCTTTCGCACCAGATGGGACGGATGATCGGACACGGCGAAAAGATGCAGCAGGTGTATCGCCTGATCCGCAAAGTGGCGCAGGGCTCGCCGGCGGTGCTGATCCTCGGCGAAAGCGGGACCGGCAAGGAATTGGTGGCCCGTGAAATCCACACTCAGAGCGCGCGCGCCGCGCAACCGTTCATCGCCGTCAATTGCGCGGCCCTCTCGGAAGGCTTGTTGGAGAGCGAATTATTTGGTCATGAGCGGGGCGCGTTCACGGGGGCCTTGTTTCAGAAAAAGGGCCGCTTCGAATTGGCGGACACGGGGACGCTCTTCCTCGATGAAGTCGCCGAACTCACCCCTCCCCTCCAGGTCAAACTCCTGCGCGCGCTGCAGGAGAAGACCTTCGAGCGCGTAGGCGGCACCAAGACGATTACGACCGACGTGCGCATCCTCGCCGCCACGAACCGCGACATCCGAAGGGAAATCGCGGACCGACGGTTCCGCGAAGACCTCTTTTTCCGGCTCAACGTGGTCAGCATCACGCTGCCCCCGCTGCGCGAGCGCCCCGAGGACATTCCCGAGTTGATCGAGTACTTTCTGTCGAAATACTCGACCGACCTGCACAAACCGATCGCCCTGTCGCCCGAGGTGCTCGCCTGCCTGACCGCCTATGCCTGGCCGGGCAATGTGCGCGAGTTGGAAAATCTTATCGAGCGATTGATCGTACTCGCCGACGACGAACGGGTGGAGTGCGGCGACCTGCCGCCGGAAATCGCGGGAGGTGCCTCGTCGCAGCCGGTGTCGGCAGAAGGCCTGACGGGACGCATCGACCAACTCGAACGCGAGATGATTCGCCGAACGATCGAGGATTGCGGGCACAACCAGACCCAGGCCGCGAAGATCCTCGGCCTCAAGCGCAGCTCGCTCCAGTACAAACTCAAGAAATATGGCCTGCACCCGTCCTCGCTCTGAGCGGCCGGGTGCCGCGGCGCTCGCCGTGGGATTCGGCTGTTGGTGGGTGATCCTCACCGGGTTCGCCGCTCCGGTGGCGCAACTCCAGCAACGCCTGGTCGACATCGATGCGCAACGCGCCCA
>JBDSOK010000007.1:0-3031 GCA_039914845.1 Nitrospiria bacterium
ATCGAGAGAGACCTCAGGCCGTGCCGATAGCCGGCCTTTTCATCGTTGAAGTCATGCGCGGGGGTGATCTTGACCGCCCCGGTTCCGAACTGGCGGTCCACCAGGATGGCATCCCCGACGACGGGAATCGTCCGCTGGGTCAGCGGCAGGGCGACGCGTCGGCCGATCCATGTGTTGAATCGAGGATCATCCGGGTGCACGGCGACGGCTGTGTCGCCGAGCATCGTCTCGGGTCGTGTCGTCGCAACGGTCAGCGACTGGGTCGGGTCGTCGGCGAGCGGGTACCGAATGTAGGACATTTTCCCGGCGACATCTTCGTGCTCCACTTCGATGTCCGACAAGGCCGTTCCGCAGCGCCAGCACCAATTGATCAGACGCTCGGCGCGGTAGATCAATTGCTCGTGGTGTAATCGCACGAACACCTCGCGCACCGCGGCCGACAGCCCCTCGTCCATCGTGAAGCGCTCGCGGCTCCAATCGCAGGACGCGCCGAGGCGTTTGAGTTGCTCCACGATGCGGCCGCCCGACTCTTTCCGCCAGGTCCACACGCGCTCGATGAAGCGCTCGCGCCCCAGGTCGTCGCGGGACGCCTCTTCCAGCTTCAGTTGGCGTTCCACGACGTTTTGCGTCGCAATTCCGGCGTGATCGGTGCCCGGTTGCCACAGCGTCGCGTCTCCGCGCATGCGATGCCAGCGGATCAGGATGTCCTGTAAGGTGTTGTTGAGGGCGTGTCCCACGTGGAGCGATCCCGTCACGTTCGGCGGGGGGATGACGATGCAATAGGCGGGGCCGTCGGAGCCGGCCTTGAACAGGCCGCGCTCCAACCAGACGCGCGACCATCGGGGTTCGACATCGGCGGGCTGGTAAATGGGGTCGAGCTCTGGCATGTGTGGGAAGGACTGAACGGCTAGTCGGCGGCCATCATAGCATCGCGGCGCGCAGCTTGTAAAGAACGGGTTGGCGTGAAATCCTGAGGAGGGATTGCTGGCGGTCAGCGCTCGTTCTTCAGACGCTCGATTTCCTGTTTCACCGCCGTTTCGGCAATGGCCGGCACGGCTTCCCACACGATCCGCTCGACGACGGATTGAATGACCTGGTCGAGGGACTGTTGCGCAAGCCCCGGCACCACATCCCAGGCGATCTTTTCCACGATTTCCTTGGCAAGGCGATCGACGAGTTCCTGCTGAGAGGCCGATCCGCCGTTGCCGATGATGGGGGGTGACACGCCTGCCGGCTTGTCGGAATGCGCGAAGGCCTTTGGAGGTGCCGGCGGGAGTGGGGACGGGGTAGGGGCCGCGAAGGGGTCTTCGGACGGCGGGGCCATAAAGGTCTGTTCGAGCGCGGCATCGTCCAAATGGTCGGTGGGAGTGATTTCGTTTCGCTCGAGAAATTGCGTGGCTTCGTCCATGGCTTCGGGAGGAGAGGCCGCTCCCGCCCGATCCAGATCAAGGCCTCCGGATCGATCCTGCGACAGTTCTGAAAACGGGGATTCGCCGGGGGGGTGGGACCACCCCAGCAGGTCTTCGATCTTCACCGCAGCCGGTTCAGCGGGTATCGAAGCCGGCGAACTGGGAAGAAGAGGCGACGCCGGGGCGGAAATCGGGACGGGTAGATAGCGTTTCACCCGGTCCAGGGCCTCCGGGCCGTTGAGCGGTTTTCGAATGAAATCCGCCACCCCGACGAGCCGGAGAGTCAACTCGTCATACTCATCGCCCGGGTTGACCATAAGCAGTAATGCCGTAGTTTTTAAGACGTTCTTCTGTTTGAGCTTTTCGAAAAACCGGAAGATATTGGTTCCATCCATCCGATAATCAGCCAAGATGACGTCCGGCCGGGTGGCCAGCGCCACATCCAGCGCGGTCAACCCATCACGCACGAGGGTGACTTCAAACCCCTCGGGGGCGAACGCCGATTCGATCGTTTGCTGAACGGACAGATCTTGGTCGATGACCAGAAGGCGGGGCGAACTCATACGAGCCTACGCGGATGCGACACGGAGCCTAACCTAACATTCGCACAAAGCCTTGTCAAACCGACAGTCGCTTTCGATGTGGCGTGTGAAATTCGTTTATCTGGCCAGGGTGCGGAGATACCCGACGACGTTCCAGCGGTCCTGTTCCGTGAGGACTTTGCCCCAGGCCGGCATTCCCGTCCCCGGCCTGCCGTTGGTCACAACCGCGAACAACTCGGCGTCGGATGCCGCCCCCATGCGAACGGTATCTCCCAGATTGGGCGTAGCGCCTCCCAAGCCCAGCCCGGTTTTCCCGTGGCATCCCCGACAATTCTTGTCATAGAGAATTTTCCCTCGATCGAGATCGCCGGCCGCGCGAACGGAGCCGGTGGCGATCCAGAGGCCGAGCAGTGACCCCGCCAAGGCGATCCATGCTGCCGACCCACGAAGGGAGAAGAGGGGCATCGCGCCCATTGTCCCTCTGCGCCGTTGGAGTGTCAAGGGAAAGTCCGACACGGAGGTCAAACATTAGCGCGTTGATCCGGTGTTGGATAAGCGGGCTTCCAATTGGTGGACGAGGCTGTCCAGCTCCCGCATGGCCTTTCGGGAGGCGGTAATCCTGGCGCCGGCTTCCCCGATCCGGCGTGTGAGCTCTCGCCGGCGGGTTCGCGACATCATGGAGGGATCGGCCAGCGAATCGTACAGCGCCTGCTCCTCCTGCAGGAGTTGCTGCACATATTCGATGTGCCGGAGCACGACGTCATGGCGCTCACGCTCATTGCGCACCAGCATGCTTCGTTCGGTGATCACGTCCGGTGTCGCTCGGGAAGACAAGGCCGGCCACACACGCGGAGCCGGTAGAGAGGGTAGATCGGGCGCGATAGGATAGACGTCAAGAAGCGTCCGAATCGATGCCCGGGTGGTCGGATCGTCGGAAACCGGCGCCTGGGCCATGAGGCGATGGATTTCATCCCGGACGGCGGACCGCAAACGGGATCGCGCATCGTCGAGATCGTCGGCAATGGCCGCGAGCTGCCGCTCCAGGGTCTCCATATCGACCAGCAGGGCGCGCAATTCCTC
>JBDSOK010000080.1:0-14582 GCA_039914845.1 Nitrospiria bacterium
ATGGCGGACGCGGGCTGGACTCCCCAGGCCAGGCACGTCGCCAGTATAATACATTTTATATATATACTATATACATATTTCACGCTTGTTCCTCCGGTCGGATTCGAAGGATGGGTATAACATACGATGATCGGCTGTCAAGAACGGACGAGTTCGGCGATCGTTTCGAGGTGGGCGGTTTGGGGAAAGAGGTCGAAGCCCGCCGCGCGCGTCAACCGGTACCCGGCCGGCCCGAGGCGGCGAATATCCCTGGAAAGAGTTGACGGCTCGCAGGACACATACAGGATACGGGCGGGCGCCAGGGCGATCACGCGGTCGATCGCTCGCGGCGTGAGCCCGCCGCGCGGAGGATCGACCACCAGCAGGTCGGGGGCGAGATCCTCCGGCGCCGGGTTCCACGATTCAACCTGCGCCGAGACCACCGTCATCGGCACGCCGTGGCGTCGGGCGTTGACACGGGCATCGGCGGCGGCGCTGGGGGTGGATTCGACCGCGGTTGCATGCGCGGCGCGCGCGGCGAGCGGGAGGGTGAAGTTGCCGAACCCCGCGTAGAGATCGACCACCCGTTCGTGTCCCCGCAGGGAGGCCCACTCGACGACCGTCGAGACCATGGCGGCGTTCACCCCGGCGTTGATCTGCAGAAAGGTTCGGTCGCTGACCCGGCAGAGGGCTCCGGCGATCCGCTCGTCCAGCGCATCGGCTCCTCCCACCCACCGATGATGACCCCGGCGGTCGTATGCCACGACTCCCGCCAGGGGCAACGCGGCCTGGAGCGCGCGGCCCACGGTACCCAAGGACCGCCGATCGAGCCGGCGCAGGTGGAAGACGATCACCAGGCGATCGGACGCCGACGTGGTTTGCATCTCGACGGCTGCACACCCCATGGCTCGTAACGACGGCTGATCCAGCGATGCCCGGAGCGGTTCGATTGCCGCCTGGAGCCGGGGATGCAGGACCGCGCACGACGTCATGGGCACCACGGTATGCGTTTTGGACTCATAAAATCCGAGGACCGCGCGCCCGCCCACGGCCCGGGCCTGGATGCCCGCGCGAAGCCGGTAGCCATAGGGTTCCGGCGACGGCGCGATCGGGGGCACCTCCACATCGAGCCCTCCTAAGCGGCGCAAGGTCTCCTGCAGGATCGCGCGTTTGGCATCGGATTGAGCGACCGGGGCGAGATGTTGGAGCTGACATCCCCCGCAGGTTCCAAAGAGACGGCATGGAGCGGCCACACGATGAGCGGACGCTTCGATGATCCGGGTGACGCGCGCCTCGATGTAGTCTGTGTGCGTGCGGGTGATCGTGGCCTCCACCCGTTCTCCCTCCAGCGCCCCCTCCACGAAGATCGGCAGATCGCCGATCCGGCCCATGCCGCGGCCGCCGTGGATCAGCTTCGCGATCGTCACGGTGACGGGTTCGGACAGAACGTTCGGGGTAAGGGGCCTGGCCATGGGGTGGTCGTTGTCGCCCGTTACCGCGTGTCGAGGCGAAGCTCGATGCCCAGGAGTTTGATTTTGCGATGGAGGTGGCTGCGTTCCAGGCCGAGGGCCTCGGCGGTTTTACTGACGTTGCCGTCGTGCGCCTTGAGCGTGCGGATGATGAATGCGCGTTCGAAGGTCGCCCGGGCATCCCGGAGCGATATCGGTTCCTGCCCCGGGAGCGGCGCGACTGGATTGCCCACGCCGCTCCGATCCGTCAGCGGGGGCGCCAGATCGGTCGTGCCGATCGTCGGACCCGGCGCCATGATCAAGAGCCGCTCGATGGTGTTGCGCAGTTCCCGCACGTTCCCGGGCCAGGGGTAGCGCATGAGCGCGTCGAGGGCGTCGGGGTCCAGGGTCTTGGATTTCAAACCCTGATCGGCGGCGATGTCGCGGAGAAAATGCGCGGCCAGCTCGGGGATGTCGTCGCGGCGCTCGCGCAGCGGCGGCACGGCGAGCGGAATGACGTTGAGACGATAGTACAGATCTTCTCGAAACGCTCCTCGCGCGATTTCTTCCGCGAGGAGTTTATTGGACGCGCTGATCACGCGGACGTCGACTTCGATCGTCTTGGCTCCGCCGACCCGCGTAAAGCGCTGTTCCTGTAGCGCGCGGAGCACCTTGGCCTGGGTGGCCAGGCTCATGTCGCCGACTTCGTCGAGAAAGAGGGTGCCGCCGTCCGCTTCTTCGAACCGGCCGCGTTTCATCGAGGTGGCGCCGGTAAAGGCCCCGCGCTCATGTCCGAAGAGCTCGCTTTCAATCAGCGTGTCGGGAATGGCCGCGCAGTTGACGTCCACGAACGGCGCGTCGGCCCGCGGACTCTGCGCGTGGATCAGGCGGGCCACCACCTCTTTCCCGGTCCCGTTTTCCCCCGAGATGAGGACCCGGCTGTGGGAGGCACCGGCGGTGCCGATCAGACTCCGCAGGCGGGTCATCGCGGGACTGCCGCCGATCAAGGCCAGCCGCCGGTTGATGGCGGCTTTCAGGCGGCGATTCTCCTCGCTCAGCCGGCGGGTTTCGATGGCATGCTGGACGAGGAGGAGGACTTTATCCAGCGACAGCGGTTTTTCGATGTAATCGTAGGCGCCGAGCTTGATCGCTTTGATGGCGGTTTCGATCGTGCCGTGACCCGACATCATGATCACCGGCACGTGCGGGGTCGCCTCGCGGAGCTGCCGCAAGGTCTCCAGACCGTCCTGATCGGGCATCCAGATGTCGAGCAGCACGACCGACGGCGGATCTTTCACCGCCATCTTGACCGCGTCGGCGCCGTGCCGGGCTTGGGCCGCCCGATAGCCCTCGTCGGTGAGAATGGCGGCCAGCGCCTGGAGGATGGCGGGTTCGTCGTCCACCAACAACACGGTATGGGCCATCGGCACGTCCTCAGGTATCCGCGGAGGCGCGCGCCGCGCGGGCGTCGGCCACCGGAAGTTCGACCACGAACGTGGTGCCGTGCGGCCGACGGTCGGTCACGCGGATCTGGCCGTTGTGATCGGAAATGATGCGTTGGACGATCGCGAGCCCCAGACCCGACCCGCTCTTTTTCTTCGAAAAGTACGGAAGAAAGAGTTTCTCGCGATCCTCGGACTGGATGCCCGGTCCGTCGTCGGTCACCTCGATCCGCAATCTGGATGGCGCGGCCGACAGCGCCGTAGTCACCCAGATCTCGCCGCGCTTATTGACGGCCTCGATGGCGTTCTCGAACAAATTGGTGAAGACCCGCTTCATCTGGTTCCGGTCGGCATAGCTCGGCGGGAGGTGTCCGTCGAACCGGTGATGGAAATGCACGTCGCGGTAGGCCGCCTGATAGAGCTGGATCACCTCGCGGATCACCTCGCGCAGATCCAACATTTCGGGTTGCGGCACCGGCATGCGGGCGAAGCTGGAGAATTCATCCACCAGCGTTTTCAGGCTGGTGACTTCGTTGATGATCGCGGTCGTGGCTTCATCCACAACCGCGCGCAGATCGGGCGCCTGCTCGATGGCCTTCTTGCGGAGGCGCTGAGCGGACAGTTGAATGGGGGTCAGCGGGTTTTTGATTTCGTGCGCGATCCGGCGCGCGACTTCCTGCCAGGCGGCGGCCTTTTGGGCCTTCAACAAGTCCGACAGATCGTCGAAGACCATGACCAGGCCGAGGTCCTGCCGGGGTTGACGCAGGGGAGAGAGCACCACGCGGAGCGAGAGCGAGCGGCCCCCGGCCTCGATCTGTACCTCGCGCTCGATGAGGCCGTCGGATCCCTTGGCGCCCTCCAGCAGGGCGGACAGGACGCCGAGTCCGCGGGGGGTGAAGACCTCGGCTCCGGTCCGTCCCCGCGCGTCGGCCGCGCGCATCCCCAAAATCCGCTCGGCGGCCTGGTTTAGCGTCGTAATGCGCCCCCCGGCGTCCAGCGAGACCACGCCGGTGGCGATATTTTCCAGGATGGTTTCCATGTAGGTCCGCCGGGCCTCGAGCTCGATGTTCGAATCGGTGAGCGATCGATTGGCCCGTTCCACCTGTTCTTTGCTGACCCGCAGATCCCGGGTCATGGTGTTGAAGGAGTCGACCAGGACCCGGAGCTCGTCGCCGGCCTCCACGTCGATCGAGAAATCGAGATTGCCGTGGGCGACCGCTTGGGTCCCTTCGGCCAATTTCTGAATGGGCACCGTCACGCCCCGCGCAACGTAAAATCCGAACCAGGTCGCGGAGAAAATGATCAGCAGCGTGATGATGAGAAACGACAGCACGTAACCGCCCTTGATCGGGTTCTTAAACGTCTTGAGTTGGTTGTAGTCCTCGACGGCGGTGCTGATCCCCTCAAGCTTGGCGACCAACTCCGCGGGAATCAGGCTCTCGATCACGATGGTGCCCAGCGCGGTGCCGTCGCGGTCGATCATCGGCACCGCGCCCCACACCGTGTCCCCGCGATCGGCCGAGCGCACCACCGTGTGTTCGACCCCGGGTTTCAGGAAGTCCTTCGGCAGCGCGTCGAAGGGCGGTCGCGCGTCGGGAGAAACCACCCGAACCGGATCGCCCTCCCAGACTCCGGAGAGCCCCGGCGCCGGCGTGGGCGGAAAGAGCCAAATCGTCCGCCGCCCGGCTCCCGCCGCCTCGTCGCCCAAAAACCCGATCAGGTCCCCGCGCGCCTCGGGTCGCCACCACTCCCGCCGCACGATTTCACGGGCGATGGTGCGGCCCTGGGAGAAGATCGAGGCTTGATGTTCGCGATAGACCGCCTGCGCCACGTCCAGCGCGCTGGTCAAGGACCGCTCGACCTGGAGCCCGAACCAGCTTTCCACCGCCGTCGTCAAGAGACCGCTGGCCACCGCGAAGAGGAGCAGGGAGGGAATCAGGGACAGGCCGACGAACGCCACCGTCAGCTTGGTTCGGAAGCCCGTGCCGAGCCGCTTGTGACGGCGCTCGAAGAACAGCTTGATAAGGTTGCGCGACAGGAGCAGCGTGAGCAGGATGACGAGAATGAAATTGACGTTGACCAGCGTGAGGACCAGGATGTTGTTGGAAAAGGGGGAGGGGCTCTGCAGGCCTTTGTAATATAGGGTCGTGGCCGACAGCGACAGCAGGACGAGGATGAGGCCCAGCCAGAGCGCCCGGAAGGCTTTCTTCGACCAGCCGTGAGATCGCGCGTCAGGGGCCATCGGGCGCTCGGAAGAGGGTCGAATCGGCCCACGGGGTGTCGATTTCCAGAAAGGGAATGAAGAACAGAAAATAGTCGAGGTAGAGCGGGAGCTGGGGCGCTTTCATTTCGGCTTTGACGCTGATCAGATGCGCCCTGCGGCGCTGGAGTTGCCGCGTCTCGGCGACCGGCACGCGCTCCACCCGCGAGACCAGCCGCCGCACGCTCTCAAAGTCCGGCAGAACGGTCTGGGTCGTCTCCGCCGGCAATCGCGTGGTGACCACGTATTCCTGTTTGAGCAGATTGAATTTGATCCGGTGCTTGATCGTGACCGCCGCCTTCTCCTCATCGAACCACAGGTTCTGGCGGCGTTTCAGCACCAGGTAATAGTACAGATCCTTCGAGATGCCCTTCCGGATGTCGTCGTTGATCGCCGCGGTCAGCCCGGGCTTCAGCACCGCCGAGACCACGATCCGGCCGTCCTCGTATTCGATGCGCAGATCGTCGATGCGCTCGCTGCCGGCCCACGCCGGCTGAACGAGCAGCCACCAGACGATGGCCGCCAGGAGGGGCCACGCCCGTGCGCCCGACTCGTGTCTGCGTCCCGGCCGCTGTTCAGTCATGGGAATAGCTGGCGATCTTAGCACGGTCCCCGGTGCGAAACCCAGTTAAAACGCATGGCCCAACGTGAAGTGGAACGTGCCGTGGCGTTCGCCGGGCCGCCAATTGAGTTTATGGCCGTAGTCGAGGCGCAGCGGCCCCACCGGGGTGTTGTACCGGAGGCCTGCGCCGACGGTGGTCCGCAGGTCGGTCCAGCGGAGGGCCTGATGGTTGGCCCAGACGTTGCCGCTGTCGACGAAGAGCACCAATCCCAGCGCCTTCGGCAGCCGGATGCGCAGTTCGGCATTCCCCACCACCATTACATTGCCGCCGATGGGTTTCCCGTCGATGCCGATCGGTCCCAGCGTATCCTCCTCGTAGCCGCGCACCGAGCTGCGTCCGCCGAGAAAGAACCGCTTGGTTGTGGGCAACAACAGCCGTTCGCCGACGCGGGCGGCCCGGGTCTCGCCGAACCGGTTGGAGACGCCGGTTCGGATCGAGATCGCGCCCCCCACCACGCGATGCAACGCGTGAAACCAGCTGCTCCCCGCCGTGATCTTCCAGAATTGCTCCTGGGAGGCGAGGAGGAGTGCGGCCTGCTCGATCGCCAGGGCGTTGACCGATCCCGACGACGGGTCGAACGGATCGTCGCGGGTGTCTCGGACGATCGAGGGGGTGATGCTCCCGATCCGGTCGTTCGGCGGCAACACGACCGGCGGCGAGCTGGCCTGCTCGAAGCTGTTGCTCTGGTAGTCGTAGACCAGCGACGTCTTGAGCGTGGAGGACAATTCTTTATCGAGGCCCAGAATCGCGCCGTAGGTGGTGCGCGAGTACCCCCGGTTTTCCTCGTTCTTGGTTTCGCCCGTCACCGCCGCCCGGCCGTCGATTCGCCGGCCGAAGACCCACGGTTCGCGGTAGCTCAAGATGGTCTTGCGCTCGAGCCGGCTGCCCTCCACCCGCAGACCGATCCGCCGTCCGGTCCCCATCAGATTGCGATACGTCAGCTCGCTGAAGCCCCGCACGCCCTCGAAATTGGCATAGCCGGCGCCGATGTCCATGGTGCCCGCATCGCGTTCCTTCACCGTCAAATGCAGATTTTTGACGGGTTCGATGCGCTCGGGATCGTTCGGTTCCAGACGGACCTCGCGCAAAAAGCCCAGGCGCGCCACGCGGCGCTGGCTTTCCAGAATGCGCCGGGGATTGAAGACGTCCCCTTGGCGCACCTCAAGTTCTCTGAGCAGCACGTGATCCCGGGTTCGTTCGTTGCCGCTCACGGTGATGGGCCCGATGGTGACCGCCGTCCCCTCGCGGATCACGAACGCCAACTCGACGCGTTTCTGATCGGGGCTGAGGCGGGGGACGGCGTCGACCGCGGCATCGATATAGCCGTGTTCGCTATAGAGCGCCAGCATCGCCGCGCGCGCCGCGCGAACCCGCGCCTCGACATACGGCGCGCCCTCGGTCAATTCGAATTGGGCGATCACCGTGTGCAGCGGCACCCGCGTGTCGTCGGCCCCCTTCATCCCGACCTCCCCGATCAGGGTCTGAGGCCCCTCGTCGATGGCGATCACCGCCTCGGCGGACGGCGGCGCGGGCGTCTCGACGACCTCCACGGCGGCGCGGGCGGATGCAAACCCGTGCGTCCGATACCAATTCAGGATCCGTTCCCGGTCGGCCTTCAGCGTGCCGGCCTTGGCGTAGCGCGCCCGGAAGCGACCCGATGCCCTCGTCTCGATCAGTCGGCCCCATGCGTCGGGCGAGAGGGTGGAAGAGCCGGCGACGGTCACCGCGGTCAGGGGGAACCGGGGCCCCGCGTTGACCGTGACGCGAAGGAGGACCTGGTCGTCGCCGGCGATCCGCTCGATTCGGACCTGGGCGTGCCGGAATCCCCGATCGATCAGATAGGCGGTCAAGCGCTCGGTTTCCTCGGCGAGAAAATCCTCATCGTCGCGTCGCTCGGTGAAGACGGTGAGTCGATCAATGAGACGCGCGGTTCGCACCCCCGTCCGGCCGCGGACCACGACCCGATAGCGGGGGCCGCGCTCGACCGGGATCGTGATCCCGATCCCGTCCCGGTTGCGGGTGACCCGCGGCGGTCCGATGATCGCTTTGAGATACCCGTGGCCGTGGTAAAGGTCCGCGAGACGGTCGAGCCCCCGATCGAGACGCTCGCGGGACGGATATTCGCCCGCGGCGGTGCGCAGCGCGATCAGATGCCGCAGGCGTGAAAACGCCGGCGAGCCGGGGAACCGGATCGCCGTGATCCGCAAGCGGTCGCGCTCGTCGACGTGGAGGATCACCCGGGCGCGCGTACCCTGGTCCTCCAAGGCGATCTCCGGCCGGATCGTCGCCACATATCCCCGATCTGCGTACCAGGCCCGAAGGCGTTCGACCGCCTCCGGCGCGGTGGTGGGCGTCCATTCATCGCCTGCCTGGATGTCCACGATGTCGCGAACCCGCGCGGACGGTTGATGATGGCCGCGAATCTCGATCTCGTTGATCCGGACTTTCGAGACAAACGTCACCGTCAACGCCACCGCATCGGGCCGGTCTTCCGCCGCCACCCGCACGTCGGTGTACTCGCCGACCTCGAACAGCCGTTCGACCGCGCGCCGGATGGCCGACGCGGCATAGCGGGTGCCGAGTCGGAGCGACGTCAGTCCCATAAACGCCTCCAGCGTCGGCGCGCCGGGCCCCAGCAATTCGATCGACACGATGGGCAGCCCGTCGTAGCGTCCCGGCGAGACGGATTCCGCGGGACACGGCGCCGCAGACAGCAGCCACGCGAGGACCATCGCCGCGGCGCAACGCGTCGCACCGGAAGGCCTCATCGAAACTCGAACCGAAATCGCACGTCTCCGCCGAAACCGCGATAATCCTGTTCCCCGATGAGAAACACGTTGCGGGCCAATTCGTATTCCACCCGGACGCCTTGCCGGGACGACGCGTCCAGGGTGGTGGTGTACCGAACGATCAACCGATCGTCGAGCAATTGCTTGCCGACGGAAATGCGCGGCGCGCTCTGGTCGATCTCGGGATCGTAATGGGGATCGATTTGCACGCTGTCCACCAGGCGGTCAACTCCGGGCAGCCGCTGCACGCCTTCCTCCAGCAGGGCCTGCAAGGCGATCGAGGCCGCTTCGTCACGGCTTAAGTTCGATTGGGACCGGGACACCTGTTCTGCGGTGCGGCCCACGGTCAGCAAGGCCAGAATGTCGGTCTCGCTCAGCGAGGGGTCCGAGGTCAGATCCAGATCGAACCGATCGATCGTGCCGGTGATCTGCATGGTGATGGCGTAGGTCTGCACCTTGGTCGTCGCCCGCAGATCGATCACCGGCCGGATGCGCGTCGGATCGACGAAGTCGACGGTGACCGATTGCACCCGAAACTCGTTGGACCGAAACATCATGGTGCCCTCGCGGGCCTCGATGCGGCCGATGAGGTACGGGCGGTCGGCCGTGCCCTTCAGGAAGAGATCCACCTCGAGCGGGATGTCCGCCAGGTTGTTTTTGATGCCGATATCCTCGCGTCCGCTGAAGTGGATGTTGAGCGCCAGGCGGCGCCCCAGTTCCGATCCGGTCAAGCCGGCGTCCTGGCGTTCCGCGCGACGCCGCAGCTCGAGGACCCACCCTTGGATGTCGATTCGCGCCTCATACACGGCACGATCCACCGTGAGCTCCCCGCGCAGACTCTGCGCCTCGGGCGTGCCCTGAAAGATCAACTGCCCGCTCAGAGTCGGCAGGAGCCGTTCGCTCAGCGGAAACTCGACCTCCGAGAGGTCGATGAGATAGCCGAAGCGTTCGGGACGAAAGCCCTTGAGATGAATCTGGCCCGTGGCCGAGACGCGGCCGTTGCCCACCGTGCCGTCGAGGGACTCCAGGAGAATCTGCCGTTCATTGAAAAAGAGGCCCATCGTCTCGACGTGGATCGTTTGAGTGAAGGCCCGGCTCTTGAGATGGGCGTCCTGAATCGTGACCCCTCCCTGAATTTTCGGGCTGTCCCAGGCATCGGAGATCTTCAGCACAAGGTAGGTCTTGCCCCGCCCCGAGGTGATGGTGGGCACGAACAACCGGGTCAGGCGCAGGTCGGCTTCGCCGACGATCACGAGTCGGTATTCGCGAAAGAGGTCCACGCCGCCGGTGACCGTCAACGTCGTGTCGGTGCCGCGCAAGGAAAATGCGCCGATGTCCAGTTGGCCTCCGTCGAGCGTGAGGACGACGTCGCCGTGATTCTCCACGACATATTCACCCACGTCGGCGGACAGACGCGTGAGACGGCTCTCGACGCGCCATTGCCGGGGATCGGCGAGCGGTCCCTCCAGCGCGACGCGGCCGCTCACCACGGCGCTCAATTCGCTCAATGCGGCGGGCAGCCACGGCCGGATGAGGGGGATGAGCGAGCTGTTGTCGACCGTCAGTACGGCTGAGACGGGGAATCCCGGTTGCCAGTGCACCGTGCCGTCCAATTGCGCATGTTGATCGTCCAGCACCGCCTGGACGCGGACCACGCGATCCTTCACGTCGACCTGCACGCGGCCGGGGCCGAGCGGCTGCCCGGCGCCCTCCAGATACCCGATCGTCATCGAGCCGTGCATCTCGGGGCGATCGAATGTTCCGCTCATGGTCAGCGCGGCCGAGGCGACGCCCGAGAGCGGGAGACCGTCCAGCCCGAACAGGGCCAGGGTTTGCAGATGCAGACGGGGGCTCTCGAATCGAGCCTGGAATCCGGTCTGATACGCGATGGTTCCTGTGCCCCTCACCTCGCTTTCGCCCCGGCGGAGTTCGGCGTGGGAGAAGACCACCTGCGTTCGATCGAAGGTCATGGCGACGCGACCCTCGTCGAACGGCTGGCCGTAGATCGACCCCTCGCCGAGGGTCAGATCCGCGGCGATGAGAAAATCGGCCGGGGAACCGCGGAACGTGAACGTGCCGTCGGCCGTGGCGTCGATGGGCAACGCCCGGAAGGCGATCGGGAGGACGTCCCGCACCTGCGCGCGATGGAGCCGGGCGGTCACATCGAAGCCGGGCGTCGAATCGCCGGTCCAACTCAGCGCGCCCGCCACGTCATACGACGCGTCGTCCTTGCGCCACTCGGTGTTGCGGAATGCGAGCACGCGGTCGGCATACCGCAGGGTGGTCGCCAGATGACCCGCCGGCCGGCCCCGTAACGTCAGATCCCGCATTCCGGCGCGGCCATCAAGCTGCGGCGCGCGGAGCGTGCCGGTGAGACGCCCATCGAATGCGGCCACGCCGCCGACCGCGAAGGGACTCCGCAGCGCCTCCGTCACCGCCGCGGCGTCCTGGTCGGTCAGACGCACCCCCAGATCAAGGTCCCCGGTGGGGCTGAGGGTTCCGTCGAGGGCGAGCCGCCCGCTGTCGGTGGCCACCACCCCGTCGTTCACGCGCAGGCGACCCGCCTCGATCGCCCAGGGCAGATCGGCGGTCAGCAACAGATCGAGCAGCGCGCGAACCCGGGCGACCGGTTGGGCGGAGTCGCGCGCCTCGTCGAGCGGGGAGAGGGCAAGCCGCCCGCGACCGGTCAGCGCGGTCAGCGCCCGTCCGCGACCGTGCAGTGCGATGGGTCCCGACGCCTCATACCGCGGCGAGACCGCGGTGGAGGGGATGAGGCGGCGCAGCAGCGGGACGGGCCGGAGGTCGGACGTGTCGACCGCAATCGACCACGCGGGAGCCGAGGGTCCGAGAGCGATCGCTCCCGACCCCCGCACCCGCCCGCCGAGCAGGTCGCCGGCGAGGTCGGTCCCGCTGAGGCGGCCGCCGGCGATCGCGAACCGTCCCGCGAGATTGCCGATCGGGATGCCGTCATACGCCACCGCGTGGGCCGCGACGTCGCCGGCGATGCGCGGGTCGGACAACGGCCCGTCGATCCGACCCTGCACGGCGAGGTGACCCGCCAGCGCGCGGGAGGGCCAGAACGCCGCGGCGAGGGCGGCGAGGTCGGTGGAGACCGTGGCCGTGAGATCGAATTCGCCGCGGGTCCCGAATCGGAGCGCGCCCTGGGCGGACGCCGACAGGCCGGGGCCTTCGATCGTCGCCCGGGTCACCGCCATCCGTTGGTCGTCCACCGACACGCTCAGTTGGGTCGCACCCAGCGCCATCACGCGGTCGCCGATCGCGAGCGCGCCGTTGGGCGCCGTGAGCTCGGCGTCGACCGCGGCCATCAGCATGTCGGGCACCAGCGCGAGCGTGGCGCGATGAAGCGTGATCGCCCGTCCGGACGACCGATACGTCAGCTCCGCCTCGACGATATCGATTCGCCGCACCAGGACGGGCGGCGGTCGGCTCGGGTCGCTCGGGCTCCGCCCGCGCAGGAACGGGACGTTCAACCTCCCCTCGGCGTCGGTCGCGAGTTGAAGATTTGGCCGTTCGATCACCAGCGATCGGATGACCTGGGTCTTGGTGAGGAGGGAGATCAGGCTGGGTTTGGCCGTGATGCGCCCCACGGTGAGCAGCGGCGCGGGCGGGTCCGGAGCAGCCGAACGAATCGTCACGTCATCGGCCACCAGCGCGAGCGGCACGAGCTCAAGGCGCAGCCGGCCGATCGTCACCGTGGCCCCGAGACGTTCGCCCAACGTCTGCTCCAGTGTGCGGGCGCTTCGGCCCAAGACCGAGTCGCGCAGCGCGTAATAGCCCAACGCCGCGAGAACGGCCAGCAGCCCCGCACCGATCAACCCGACGCGAACGGCTCGACGCATGAGGCGCGGGGGGCCCGTGGCTACGGCGTGCCCGGCCGCACCACGCTACCGGGCCTTTTCCACATATCGCAAACGGAGGGTATAGAGGAGATTGGCGAGCAAGGCCGACTCGTCGGGCGTCAGATTGCCTTGGGTCTTGGTTTCAAGCAACGCCAGCAAATCGATCATTTCCTGCGCGCGCGGCAGATTCACCGGCGCCGTTCGGCCGTCGGGCATGGGGTCCCCCAGGTGCAGCACGGCCGTCGAGGCGAGCGAAAAGAGAAAGCTGGAGAAATCGAGCGGACCGGAGGATTCCGGACCGGGGTCACTCGTCTGCGTCGGCGTGGAGGGCCGGGATACCGGCGGGGGCTCTGGCGGAGACTCGGCGGCGCGTCCCCGCCGGTCGCTGACCGTAAAACTGCGTTCTTCTTCCTGTTCTCTCATGGAGCGGGCCCCGCGTTGGGAGCCACTTTATCACGCTCTCGGACGGGATTTCAAGAAATCGCGCGCTTGTGTTTCCGGCCGCCGTTCGCTACCCTGCGCCTGACGATGGGGGTTGGAACGGGAATGACGCCTCGCGCCCCCCGATGGATGCGGGGGCTCAAAACGTGGCATGTGCTGTGGCGAATCGCGCGGCCGGAGGCCCCCTCGCCGCTGCGCCGGTTCTTCGCGCCGTCCGTCGCCGTGGAAGAACGCGAGCTGCCCGCCGCGGGTCTTACATTGCGGGTGCGCGTCTATCGTCCTGCGCGTCCCGTGGCTTCCGCCGCCACGCTGGTGGTCAACGGCGGATTCGTCGCCGCGTCCATCGACGACCCGCGGCTGAAAAATTTCGCGACCGCCCTGGCCGAGACGGGTTTTCTGGTGCTGACGCCCGACTACCCGGCCGTTCGCACCCTGACCTTTACCGCGGGCACCATCGATCAGATCCACGCGGTGCTGCGTGGGGTGAGGGACTCGCCGGAGCTGGGCGGTGCGGGACCCCTCGGCCTGATCGGCCTCAGCTATATGGCGACCCTGGGTCTGAAAGCGGCGCTCCGGCCCGATCGCTCTTCCCCGCCGCAGGTCATCGGCGTGTTCGGAGGCTACGCTGATTTTCGCGATCTCATGCACGACGTCTTTCGTGAGACCTATCGCTATGGGACGACGGACGTCCCGGTGGACCCCTACGGGCGGTTTCTCGTCCTGCGTTCGGTGGTGGACTATTTCGATCCGCCGCCGGAAGAGCGCGAAGCGCTCCGCGACTTGGCGCTCCGGTGCGGGCGTCGGGAGCCCGAGCCGGCGATCGAGGAGGCGGTCGGCCGGCTGTCGCCCGCGGGCCGGGCGTCATTTCACGCCCTCCGTCACTTCACTCCCGCGGGTTCGCCGCAACTCTGGGAGACCATCCTTCGCGATCATCGCGACGTGTGCGAGGCGCTGTCGATCCGCGAGCCCCCCGCACAACTTCGCAGCCGCCTGGTCCTGCTCCACAGCGGACATGATCACGTGCTGCCCTCGGCCGGGAGTCTCGCCCTTCACCGGCGGTTCCCGGCGGCGGAGTTGGTGCTCACGACGCTCTTTACGCACGTGAACGTGCGCCTGACGCCCGGCCTCGCGTGGTCACAGCTCCGGGAGTTCCGGCACGTGGCGCGCGTGTTCGGTCGGCTGATGGCGCTTCAGGAGTGAGAAGGGACGCGTTGCGTTTCGATGACGGGGTGGACTATCATCCCAAAGGGATGTGCGGAGGGAACGTGAAATATCGGGGGATGGGAATGGGACGCGGAATCGGACTCTTCGTGCTGGGGCTGCTGGCCTGCTGGGGGGCGGCCTGTTCGCGATCGGACCCCGGCGCCGGGCGCGCCGCTGCGGTGGAGGTTCCCGCCGAACACGCCGACGGTCGGCGGCTCTTCGATGCCCGGTGCGCGGGCTGCCATGGGATGGGCGCGGCGGGCACCCATCGCGGTCCGTCGTTTCTGTCCAAGATTTACGAGCCGAATCATCATGGCGATTCGGCGTTTGCGTTGGCCGTCCAGCGCGGCGTGACCGCTCATCATTGGGGATTCGGCAATATGCCGCCCATTGCCGGCCTCTCCGATGAAGAGGTCGGAGGTATCGTGGGCTATGTGCGATGGGCACAACGCCAGGCGGGAATCCCATGACGTGGACACACTTCTCGCCGGGGCTCGCGCCCCTAGGGCGCCCCGAAGCCGGGGCCTGTGACCCCTC
>JBDSOK010000168.1:0-3420 GCA_039914845.1 Nitrospiria bacterium
GGTGGGTGCCGGATTCGACGATCCGTCCACGGTCAACGACCAGAATGCGGTCCACCGACCGCAGGGTCGAGAGGCGGTGGGCGATGATCAGTGTCGTGCGGTCGGCGATCAGCCGATCCAGCGCGTCTTGGATCTGGACCTCGGTCTCGCTGTCGATGTTGGATGTCGCCTCGTCCAGGACCACGATCGGCGGATCTTTGAGCAGCGCGCGGGCGATCGCCAGGCGTTGCTTCTGCCCGCCGGACAGCTTCACCCCGCGCTCGCCGATCAGCGTGTCGTACCCTTCCGGCATCTCGGCGATGAAGTCGTGTGCCCGGGCGGCGCGCGAGGCGGCCTCCAACTCCTCGCGGCTTGCGTCGAGCCGCCCGTAGGCCAGATTCTCGCGGACGGTGCCGTTGAAGAGGAACGGGTCCTGCGAGACCAGGCCGATCTGCTCGCGCAGGCTCGCCAACGTCACGTCGCGCACGTCCCACCCGTCCACCAGGATGCGTCCGCTCCCGACCTCGTAAAACCGGAGCAGGAGCTTGATGATCGTGCTCTTCCCGGCTCCGCTCGGACCCACCAGCGCGATCCTCTCGCCCGGCGCGACCGCAAAGTCGATTTCGTGCAGCACGGGCACGTCGTCCCGGTAGGCGAACGACAGGCGCTCGAAGGCGACCGCGCCCGGCCCCCGGGGGAGCACCTGGGCCTCCGGGGCCTCGACGATCTCGGACTGAGCGTCCAGCACCTCGAACACCCGCTCGCCGGAGGCCAGCGCGTGTTGCAACATGTGGTTGACCGAGTGAATTTGATTGATGGGCACGTAGAACATCGCCAGATACGCGAGAAAGGCCACCAGCTCGCCCAAGGTCATCGCGCCGGCGACGACTTCCCGCGCGCCGATCCATAAGACCAGCAGTGTGCCGACTGCGCCGACGAACGCCATGCTCGGCGAATAGAGCGACCAGACGCGCGACACCCGCAACTGCTCGCGGGAATAGGCGCGGCTGTGCACGTCGAAACGCGCGGCCTCATGCCCCTGGCGGTTGAAGGCGAAAATTTCGCGGATGCCGGAGAGATTATCCTGCAGCACGGCGTGCAGGCGGCCGGACTCCTGCCGGATCGCGCGATACATGGTATGGATGCGGCGGGTAAAAAACGTCGCGCCGAGAATCAAGAGCGGGATGGGCACCAGCGCGAAGAGCGCGAGTTGCCAATGCATGGCGAAGAGGATGACGGTGATGCCGACGAGGGTCAGGCCGGCCATGACGAGCGCTTCCACCCCGTCGATCAGAATCCGCTCCACGTTGTTGGTGTCGCTGGTCACCCGCGAGACCAATTCGCCGCTGGAACGTTGGTCGAAGTACCGCGGGGAGAGGGTTTGCAGCTTGGCGTAGACCTCGCGGCGGAGATCGTAGATCACGCGTTGTTCGAGCAGATTGTTGAGCCGGATGCGCGCGCCGCTGAGCAGATTGCGGCCCAGGTAAACCAGGACGAGCAGGCCCATCAACCCGGGCAGCGGATCGAGATCCCCCGCGCGGACCACGCCGTCGATCACGAGCTTGATGATCCAGGGCGGGGCCAGATCGATCGCGGTCGCCAGCACCGCGCAGGCCAGCGTGGCAAGGGCCAGACCGCGGTAAGGCGCCAGGTAGGTGAGCACACGGGCCAGTGATTTCATGACCAGGTTATACCACGTCTGCCGTATCCGGTCATGGAGCCGTCCGGGCACTCAGATATGGTATGCTGCGCCATGCCGTCCCCTTCCTCGCCGACGCATCCGGCAACCATCCGCAGCACCGCCGGGTTCGTCCTCGGCCCGACGGCGGGTCTGGCGGTCTGGCTCGCGCCCCTGCCGCTCGCCTCGCCCGCTCACACGCTGGCGGCGATCATGGCCTGGGTGGTCGTGTTCTGGATCACCGAACCGATCCCCATTCCCGCCACCGCCCTGCTCGCCGCGGCCGCGGCGATCGTCTGCGGCGTGGGCGGGGCCAAAGAGGTCTTCGCGCCCTTCGCCCATCCCATCATCTTCCTGTTCATCGGCAGCTTTTTGATCGCCGAGGCGATGGTCGTCCACGGCCTGGACCGCCGGATCGCGCTGTGGGTCTTGACGCGGGGCGTCATCGGAGAAAGCCCTGCGCGGATTCTGGGGGCGGTGGGACTGCTCTCCGCCGGCCTTTCGCTCTGGGTGAGCAACACCGCGACCGCCGCGATGCTCCTGCCGATCGCGACCGGTATTCTCGGCGCGCTGGCCGCCGCCCGCGGGCCGTCTACCGGCGCCGTCTCTCCGGTCTCGTGGCGTTACAGCACCGGGTTGATGCTGATGGTGGCCTACGGAGCCTCGATCGGCGGGCTGGGCACGCTCATCGGCACGCCCCCGAATTTGATCGGCAAGGGCCTGATCGCCGAACGCTTGGGACGCGACATCGGATTCGTGGAATGGATGGGATTCGGCGTGCCCATCGTGATCGTCTCGCTGATCGGATTATTCGGCCTGCTCTATCTGCTGCACCGTCCCGATGTCGGATCGCTCGACGGGGTGGGCGCGTACCTTGCCCGCGAGCGCGAGGCGCTGGGTCCGCTCAGCCCGGGGGCGCGCAATGCCGCGATCGCGTTCGGCGCGGCGGTGACCCTCTGGCTCATGCCCGCGGCCCTCGCGCTGCTACTCGGTCCGACCGATCCCATTGTGAAATGGTATGACGCGCACGTCCCCGAAGCGGTGGTCGCCCTCCTGGCGGCGGGGCTGCTGTTTGTCTTGCCGGTGGATTGGCGGTCGCGACGCTTTACGCTCTCTTGGCAGGAGGCCGAGCGCATCGATTGGGGCACGATTTTGCTCTTCGGCAGCGGTCTCGCGCTGGGCGACCTCATGTTCAAGACCGGCCTGTCGGAGGCGATCGGCCGCGGCGCGAGTGCGTGGCTTCAGGCCGACAGCCTCTGGGCGATCACCGGGCTCGCCATCGCGCTGGGTATTCTGCTCAGCGAACTCACGTCCAATACCGCGTCGGCGACGATGGTGATTCCGGTCGCGATCGCGATCGCGGAAGGGGCGGGGGTGAGCGCCCTGCCGCCGGCCCTGGGCGCGTGTCTGGGCTCGAGCTTCGGCTTCATGCTGCCGGTCTCCACCCCGCCCAACGCCATTGTCTACGGATCGGGATTGGTGCCGATTGGCCAAATGATCCGCGCCGGGATTCTGCTCGACATTGCCGGCTTCTTCATTCGCTGGGGCGCGCTGAGAGTTCTCTGTCCGCTGCTGGGACTCATTTAATTGGGTGAAGGGTCTTGATCGACGTTTCAGCCCCGGGTTGCCCTTCGCACTTTCTAAGTAGGTGGGTCGAATTGGATGAGGCTGCCGACGACGAGCCCTTCGCGCTTGGCCGCCCCGGCCGCGATCTCCAGGACGTAGCGGCTCGGCCGGTCGGGCTGATAGATCGGGCAGGGATC
>JBDSOK010000176.1:0-3868 GCA_039914845.1 Nitrospiria bacterium
CAGGCCCAGGAGTATTGGCGGCTGAAGGGATTGACCGCGGACGTGGTGATTCTCAACGACCACCCGGTGAGCTATCTGAACGAAATGCACGCCGCGCTGGTGGCGCTCGTGGACAGCGGCCCCTGGGGGGCATGGAAACAGCGTCCGGGCGGAACCTATCTCTTGCGCGGCGACGGCCTGGGCGAGGCCCAGCGCGACCAACTCGCCGCCGTGGCCCGGGCGATCGTCAGCGGCGACCGGGGCGAATTGGCCAATCAACTGGATCGACCCTATCCCGAACCGCAATGGCCGGCCCCGTTGCAGGCGGGCCTCGATCCGGCAGAGCCCTCTCCTCCCCAGGCTCCGGTCGAGGTACCGCCCGTGCTCTTAGCCAACGGACTCGGCGGCTTTGCCGACGGCGGCCGGGAATACGTCATCGTCCTCGAGGGCGATCGCCAGACCCCCCTGCCGTGGGTGAACGTCATCGCCAACCCCGGCTTCGGCACGGTCGTCGCCGAGTCCGGATCCGCCTATACCTGGGCCGAGAACAGCCGCGAGAATCGCCTCACCCCGTTTGCCAATGACCCCATCGGCGACCCGACCGGCGAGGCGATCTTTCTTCGAGATGACGACACCGGCGAGGCCTGGACGCCGACGCCGGGCCCCATGCGGCGGCGACCCGACGGTCCGCGATACGTCATCCGCCACGCCGCCGGCGTCTCGCGGTTTGCCTGCGCCGACCACGGACTGGTTCATGACCTCGCGGTCTTCGTCGCCGCGGACGATCCGGTCAAACTCTCCGTCCTCGCCCTCACCAATGCGGGCGGGTCGCGTCGGCGGCTCAGCGTCTATGCCTATGCCGAGTGGGTCCTGGGGCCGCCCCAGACGGCCCCGCGCCATGTGGTGACCGAGCTCGATGCCGCCACCGGCGCGGTGCTGGCGCGAAATCCCTATAACCGGGAATTCGCGGGACGGGTCGCGTTCGCCTCTGCCGCCGGCGGCGCGGCCTCGGCCACCGGCGATCGGACCGAGTTCATCGGCCGCAACGGCTCGCTCGCCGCTCCGGCGGCCCTGGGCCGCGTGGGGCTCGGCGGACGATTCGGCCCCGGCCTGGATCCGTGCGCCGCCTTGCAGGTCACCGTCACGCTTGAGGCGGGGGAAACCCGGCGCGTGGTCTTCCTGCACGGCCACGGTCTGGATCTCGATCACGTGCGCGACCTGGTCCGCCGCTATGGCGGCGTGGACGGCGCGGATGCCGCGCTGAGCGCCGTCCGGCGCGGGTGGGACGACGTGCTGGAGACGATACAGGTCCGGACTCCGGACGATTCATTCGACGTGCTGTGGAATCGCTGGCTGCTCTATCAAAACCTCAGTTGCCGGATCTGGGCCCGCACCGCCTACTACCAACCGGGGGGCGCCTATGGATTCCGCGATCAGCTCCAGGACGTAATGGCGCTCACATCGGCCCGGCCCGACCTGTTCCGCGAGCACCTGCTCCGCGCCGCGGCCCGCCAATTTCGCGAGGGCGACGTGCAGCATTGGTGGCATGAGCCGAGCGGACGAGGCACCCGGACGCGGTGTTCGGACGATCTGCTCTGGTTACCCTACGCGGTCGCCCACTACGTGGACACCACCGGCGACCGGGCGGTGCTCGACGAGGTCGTCCCTTATATCGAGGCTCCAGTCCTCGCGCCCGGCGAACACGAGGCCTATATCGAACCTCAGGTCTCCGGCGTCTCGGCCTCGCTCTTCGATCATTGCGTGCGGGCGATCGACAAAGGCCTGACCGCCGGCATCCACGGTCTCCCGCTGATCGGCAGCGGAGACTGGAACGATGGGATGAACCGCATCGGCGCTCACGGGCGGGGCGAGAGCGTGTGGCTGGGATGGTTCCTGTATGCCGTCCTGGACCGCTTCGAGCGGGTGTGCCGCGACCGCGGCGAACCGGAGCGGGCCTTCCGCTACCGGCACGAGGCGTCCCGACTCGCGGGCCTGTTGGAACTGGCCTGGGACGGCGAGTGGTACCGGCGCGCCTACTTCGACGACGGCACACCGGTCGGGGCGGCGCAAAACGACGAGTGCAAGATCGATTCGCTGGCGCAATCGTGGGCGGTCTTGTCCGGAGCCGCACCCCTGCCCCGCGCCGACTGCGCCATGGACGCGGTGCGCACCCATTTGGTCCAGCGCGCCTCCCGCGTCATGCTCCTGTTCGCCCCGCCGTTCGACCGCTCTCCCCAAGATCCCGGCTACATCAAGGGCTATCTCCCCGGCGTGCGGGAGAACGGCGGCCAGTATACCCACGCCGCGCTGTGGGCGGTGATGGCGATCGCGCGGTTGGGCAGCGGAGACGAAGCCGTCGAACTCCTGCACATGCTCAATCCGATCAACCATTCCCGCACCCCCGGCGACGTCGAGCGCTATAAGACCGAGCCCTACGCGGTCGCGGCCGACGTGTACGCCCATCCCGCCCACGCCGGACGGGGAGGCTGGACGTGGTACACCGGCTCCGCCGGGTGGATGTACCGGGCCGGGATTGAAAGCGTCCTGGGCCTCACGCGCCACGGCACCCACTTCGCGATGGCCCCCTGCATCCCCACCGCATGGCCCGGCTACTCGATGGTGTGGAAGGTCGACGGCAAGGGCACCCGCTACGAGATCACGGTGCTCAACCCCAAACATCGCTGCCGAGGCGTGTCCACCGCCCGCCTCGACGGCGCACCGGTCAGCCCCGCGGCAATTCCCTTCCTCCCGGACGGAGGGACCCACCGGCTGGAAATCGTCCTGGGGGATACGTAACAGTGGGGATTCCTGCGATCTATGATCGATCCCATGTCCTCAATCGTGGCAATGGCCGCGCCACCATCTTTCATAAAGATGCCGACTACCGCGCGTTTTGTGATCTGCTTTCCACCGCCCAAAAGAAATTCCCGGTGGGATTGCTCGGCTTCTGTGTGATGCCCAATCACTTCCACCTGGTACTGCAACCCCAGACACCGTCCGCCCTCAGTGCGATGATGCAACTGGATCGCGCGCATGGCTCCCACCCTCGGGCTGGAATCCACACTCCGAGCGCGCGGCCGGCCTCACAAACCCTCCCCAGAAAAGTAGCCTGCCCCCTTTTCTGTGTTATGGACCGGTACTCGGTGATACTTTGGGAGGTAGGACATGAACCTCAACCTTCAGTTGGGCGCTCCCATTTTTGACCGTGATCGTTGTTTTACCGACCGACTTGGCAGCTATCATTCCCTCGGAATCGACCGTAGCAATGGTGGCATCGGTGGATTGATACGTGGTCCCCAGAGCGGATGAGGAGACCTGTCGTTCGATTCCGTCTGAAAATTGGCCATAAACATAAAGCGTCCTTGTCCGGCTCACACGAATGAACTCCATCCGTTGATCGTCTCGAACCCTTAAAGATTTTAGTGTGATGAAGGAGGGGAGGTCTGCCACAAGATTGAGTTCTGCCATTGGTGCGGTTCCGGTCTTCTGACCCAATACCCTGCCGGCGGCCGTCACATTGACCGGTCCAAGGTAATGCTTCGGAATCGCGAAGGACCATGTGTACGGCGGCAAAACAACGAAGTCCGTCCCCATATTGGTCTCCATGGTTCCCCCACCGGCCACAAACATGACGCCAATCAAGATACCCACGCCCTCAGGATCCACTCGGACGGTTACTGTGCTGCCGGCCTCGACCCGGGTCCCCTCGGCGGGGCTCGTGAATCGAAATGCCGAGACTTGGCTGGCTCCCAAGCTTGTTAGCCAGGCCATCGTGACTCCTACAACCAAAATTCGCATCGTCGTCTCCCGCAATTATGGCCCAAAACCGTTTTGCGAAAATTCCTCAGCCGAGGGAGTGGAGACCGCCATCTCCAGCATCTGGCGCACG
>JBDSOK010000197.1:0-3897 GCA_039914845.1 Nitrospiria bacterium
AGTGTTCGCCTCTCCCCAGCAATTGGCGCTCGCGCCAAAGTCTGGACGCCTATCTCAAGGAATGGGGCGTGGTCGGCATCGAAGGTCTCGATACCCGCGCGCTGACCAAACATATTCGCGACTCGGGCGCGCAGGAGGGCGTGATCTCGACGGGGGATCCGGACGAGCGACGATTGGTCGCCAAAGCCAAGGCGTCGCCGGGCCTGATCGACCGCGACCTGGTCCGCGACGTGACGTGCGAGCAGGGGTATGACTGGACCGAGGGACGGTGGAACAAAACCCCGGAAACCACCGCAAAGAAACTTCACGTGATGGTTTATGATTTTGGGGTGAAGCGCAATATCCTGCGCTGCCTCGTCGATGTGGGCTGTACCGTGCGGGTCGTCCCCGCCGCGACGCCGGCCTCCGAAGTCCTGGCCGCAAAGCCCGACGGCGTCGTCCTCTCGAACGGTCCCGGAGACCCCGCCGCCGTGACCTATGCCGTCGAAACCGTTCGACAACTAGTCGGGCGGGTCCCCCTCTTCGGGATTTGCCTGGGCCAGCAGTTGCTCGGCCTGGCCCTGGGCGGCACGACTTCAAAGCTCAAGTTTGGCCATCACGGGGGCAACCAACCCGTATTGGACATAGCCACGCAGCAGGTCGCGATCACGTCCCAGAACCACGGGTTCACGGTGGATATCGAGTCGCTCGGTCCTGATATCCAAGCGACCCACATCAATCTCAATGATCGGACGATCGAAGGCCTGCGGCACAAGACCCTCCCGATCTTCGCGGTTCAATACCACCCCGAAGCCTCCCCCGGCCCGCACGACGCGGGGTATTTGTTTGGGCGGTTCGTGGAGATGATGAAGAATGGCTGAAACCAAAAAACCAACCACCCCCCACCTTTATCCTCCCCCGCAAGGGGGGAGGAGCAAAGAAAACCAGGATGAAAGAGCCTGTACTCCAGATGTTCCGACTGTTTCGTCCTGTACGCCTTCCCCCCTGGTGGGAGAAAGCCGCGTTTCGCCCTTTACTCCTTCCCCCCTTGCGGGAAAAGGCTGCGTTTCGCCCTTTACTCCTTCCCCCCTTGCGGGGGAAGGCGGGGATGGGGGGAGCCTGACGGTTCGCTCCCGACAGCTTCGCAGACATCTCACCGACGCGGAGCAAACACTCTGGCGCCACCTCCGTCTCCGTCAGGTTCAGCGGTTTAAGTTCAGACGCCAACAACCGTTCGGGCCTTACATCGTCGACTTTGTGTGTTTAGACGCGCGGCTGATCATTGAACTGGATGGCGGTCACCATATGACCAATGCCGAATACGATACCGAACGAACGGCATGGCTCACCGCACAAGATTTTCGGGTGCTCCGATTCTGGAATCATGAAGTGCTGACTGCACCAGAGGAAGTAATCCAAGTGATTCAAGAAGCGTTGGAATCGTCCCCCCACCTTGCTCCTCCCCCGCAAGGGGGGAGGAAGCTCACAAAAGATGATGAAAAGACCTGCATCAAAGCCTTGACTCCTTCCCCCCTTACGGGGGAAGGTTGGGATGGGGGGTGACGTGCCCAAGCGCACCGACATCCATAAAATCCTCCTGATCGGCTCCGGGCCCATCGTCATCGGGCAGGGCTGCGAGTTCGATTACTCGGGATCGCAGGCCTGCAAGGCGCTGCGCGAGGAGGGGTACGAGATCGTCCTGATCAATTCCAATCCGGCCACGATCATGACCGATCCTGAGATGGCCCATCGCACGTACGTCGAGCCGATCACGCCGGAAGTGGTGGAGCGGATCATCGAGCGGGAACGGCCCGACGCGCTCCTGCCCACCATGGGCGGGCAGACGGCGCTCAATGTGGCGGTGGCGCTGGTGGAAAACGGGGTGCTGGAGAAATACCACGTGGCCTTAATCGGCGCGCAGTACGAGGCCATCAAGAAGGCCGAGGACCGGGAACAATTCAAGCAGGCCATCCGCCGGATCGGATTGACCGTGCCGGAGAGCGGCACCGTTCGCTCGTTCGAGGAGGCGTCGGCGGTGATCGAGCGGGTGGGGTTCCCCGCCATCATCAGGCCGTCGTTCACCCTCGGCGGGACCGGCGGGAGCGTGGCCTACAATCGCGAGGAGTTCCGCCACGCGGTGGAGTGGGGCCTCGAGGCCAGTCCGACCCACGAAATTCTCGTCGAGCAATCGGTCATCGGGTGGAAGGAGTTCGAGCTGGAGGTGATGCGCGACATCCGAGACAACGTCGTGATCGTCTGTTCGATCGAGAACGTGGATCCGATGGGCGTGCACACCGGCGACAGCATCACCGTGGCGCCCGCGATGACGTTGACCGACAAGGAATACCAGGTCATGCGCGACGCCTCGCTGGCGATCATCCGCGAAATCGGCGTCGAGACCGGCGGCTCCAATATCCAATTTGCGGTCAATCCCGATAATGGGGACATGGTCGTCATCGAAATGAATCCGCGCGTCTCGCGCAGCTCGGCACTGGCTTCCAAGGCCACCGGATTCCCCATCGCGAAGATCGCCGCCAAGCTGGCGGTGGGCTATACCTTGGATGAGTTGGTCAACGACATTACGCGGGAGACCCGCGCCGCGTTCGAGCCCACCATCGATTACGTGGTGGTGAAGATTCCCCGCTTCGCCTTCGAGAAGTTCCCGCAGGCGGACGCCACCCTGACGACCCACATGAAATCGGTCGGCGAGGTGATGGCGATCGGCCGCACGTTCAAGGAGGGGCTGCAGAAGGCCATCCGCTCGCTGGAGATCGACCGCTACGGGCTCGAATCCTCGCTCCGGCGGGGCGAGTCCGCCGAGAGCGACCTCGATCGCGTGCGCGAAAAACTGCGGGTGCCCAATTGGGAGCGGCTCTGGTACATCGCCGACGCCGTCCGCTTGGGCCTGTCGATCGAGGATATCGCGCGGGTGACGCACATCGATCCGTGGTTTCTGCGCCAGATCGCGGAACTGGTGGGCGTCGAAGACGAGCTGCTCGCGCGCCGGACGGCCTTGATCGGGGAGGGCGTGCGACCCGATCCCGAGAACATGCTCCCTCGCGATGTCTTGTTTCGCGCGAAGGCCATGGGGTTCTCCGACCACACCCTCGGCCGTCTCATCGGCTCGGGGGAGGAGGCCGTGCGGGCCGCGCGTGAGCGGGCCGGCGTCCGTCCGGTCTATAAACGGGTGGACACCTGCGGGGCCGAGTTCACGGCGCACACGCCCTATCTTTATTCCACGTACGAAACCGAGTGCGAGGCGTCCCCCACGGCACGAAAAAAAGTCCTGATCCTCGGCGCGGGACCGAATCGAATCGGGCAGGGCATCGAGTTCGACTATTGCTGCGTACACGCCTCCTACGCCCTGCGGGACGCGGGGTATGAGACGATCGTGGTCAACTGCAATCCGGAGACCGTGAGCACCGATTACGACACCTCCGATCGCTTGTACTTCGAGCCCTTGACTCTGGAAGACGTTCTCCATATTATTGCCCTCGAACGGCCGGTGGGGGTTGTCGTCCAATTCGGAGGGCAAACCCCCTTAAAATTGGCGGTGCCGCTTGAACGCGCCGGCGTCCCCATCCTGGGAACCTCTCCCGACGCCATCGATCGGGCCGAAGATCGCGAACGATTTCGGGATTTGCTGATCGGTCTGGGCCTCAGGCAACCGGAGAGCGGGATGGCGCGCGCCGGCAGCGAAGCGGTCGAGATCGCCGCTCGGATCGGCTACCCGGTCATGGTGAGACCGTCATACGTCTTGGGCGGGCGCGCCATGGCCATCGTGTATGACCAGAGCAGTCTTGAGGCGTATATGTCCGGCACCGTATCGCCGACCGCAGCGCAGCCCGTCCTCGTGGACCAATACCTCGACAACGCCGTCGAAATCGACGTCGATGCCTTGTCCGACGGCGAATCGGT
>JBDSOK010000220.1:0-37047 GCA_039914845.1 Nitrospiria bacterium
CCTGACCCTCCCCCGCAAGGGGGGAGGGAAATTTCATCCTCGGGGGTGAGCCGTCGGCTCATGGCCACTCACGTACGAATGAGTACGCTCCGCGCGCAAGGCAATGCCAATGGCGATCTCCCAACCGGAGCGCCTTGCATCTGACCACTCCTGAACAGCCGCTCGCCTCCCGGCGAAACACAACAAAAAAATCTTAGGACTTTAATCTGGCGGCGAATATGGGGCGAGGGCTGACGGTTTCTCGTCTGCTATACTCAGCGGCATTCTGAACCACGGAGCGATCATTACCCCCCTCGCAGCACGACTCGTCGATCAACCGACTCTCAAGCCACAGACCGATCCGCACGTCGTCCGCCAGAGCCTGCGGTTTTCCACCCGCGATGGCGTGTACGCCTCGATCATGACGGGGCTCGGCGACAGTTACCTTGGGGCGTTTGCGATTTTTCTCAAGGCCACCAATCCCCAGATCGCGTTCCTGGCCGCCGTGCCCCAGCTCTTGGGATCGTGGTGTCAGTTCATCTCGGTCTGGTGGCTGAACCGGCTCAAAGAGCGGAAGGCCTTGATTCTGGCCGGCGTCTTGGGTCAGGCGCTGACCTGGCTGCTCATTCTGGCCGCGCCGTTTCTGTTCCCATCGGGCGCCGTGTGGTGGCTCATCGTCGGGGTGACGCTGTACTTCATGCTCGGAAACTTTGCCGCGCCGCCGTGGAACAGCTTGATGGGCGATCTGGTCGATCCCCGTCAGCGGGGGCGCTATTTCGGCCGGCGCAATCGCGCGATGAGCGTGGCGACGTTCGGCGCCCTGATCGTCGGCGGGTTGATTCTGCACGAGGCGCAAGGGCTGGGGAAGGTGGCGGCGGGGTTCGTGGCGATCTTTGCGATCGCGTTGGTCGCCCGCTTGATCTCGGCCTATTACCTGTCCCGGATGATCGAGCCTCCCTACCAATCCCGCGCCGAAGACCGGTTTTCGCTGTGGCAATTCCTGCGCGACGGCCGCCGCACCAACTTCGGCCGGTTCGTGGCGTATATCGCCCTGGTGCATTTCGCCGTCCAAGTTTCGGCGCCGTTCATCGCGCCCTACTTGCTGCGGGACCTCCACATGACCTATCTCCAATTCATGGCGGCCACCGCCGCTACGGTCGTGGCCCAGGTTCTCACGTTGCCCTGGTGGGGGCGTTTTTGCGATCGATTCGGGAACAAGCGTGTTCTGAGCCTGACCGGCTTACTCCTGCCGGTGATCCCCGTATTCTGGTTGTGTACGACCAATTTCTATGCCATCGTGGCAATTCAATTTTTCGCGGGCGCGAGCTGGGCGGGTTTTTCGCTGGCGATGGGGAACTTCATTTTCGATACCGTCTCACCTCCCAAACGCCCTCAATGTGTCGCCGTCTACAATTCGGCCAATGCGGCGGGCATTCTTCTCGGCGCGGGGCTGGGCGGGTGTTTGATCCCTTGGCTGCCTCGCGAGTTTGCCGTCGCCGGCATCCATGTCTCGTTGGTATCCAATCTGCAGCTCCTCTTCGCCCTCTCCGCGGTCTTGCGCCTGGTCGTCGCGCTCAAGTTCCTCCCCATCATCCGAGAAGCCCGTATTGTCTCTCCCTTGGCCGCCAAAGACTTGACGGCCAGGCTCGCGGTTGTCCTGTTCATGGGCAGGCGAATGGTGGGACGAATCGGCCGGGCGATGAGTGTCTGGGTTGTTGTCCTCGGCGGCCTCGGCAAACGAGACTAAGCTCCATCCCCATCGTCCTTCGGCCCTCCACTATGTCGCCAGGAAATACTTCAGCTTGACACGTCTCATCGGGACGGAGTATAAAAAGGCGGTTATTCCATGATACGCGTAACGCTCTATGCCGTACTCGGCCTGTTGCTGATGGCCGTGGTTGGCGTGTGGTTATCCGCTGGGAGGCGTGTGGGAACCCGTGGCGCGCCTGGAGTGCCGATGGTCCAGGACCCGGTCTGTGCGACCTATCTCCTCAAGAACCGGGCCCTGATGCGGCGCGTCTCCGGCGTCGACTATCTGTTTTGTAGTGAGGTCTGTGCCGACATCTTTGAGCGCAAGGCCGCCTCTGCAGGAGGAACCGATTCATGAAGCTCTTCATCGATAGCGCGAATATCACCGAAATCCGCGACGCGGCGGCGATGGGGCTGGTCGACGGGGTCACGACCAATCCCTCCCTGATCGCCAAAGAGGGCCGGCCCTTCAAAGACGCCATCCGCGAGATCTGCGAGCTCGTCGACGGTCCGATCAGCGCGGAGGTGACCGCGATCGAGGCCGACGGCATGTTGCGGGAAGGCCGTGAGCTCGCCAAGATTCACCACAACGTCGTGGTCAAGGTACCGTTGATTCCCGAGGGACTGAAAGCGGTCCGTCGCTTTACCGCCGAGGGCATCAAGACCAACGTCACGTTGTGCTTTTCTCCCACCCAAGCCTTGCTGGCCGCCAAGGCCGGAGCCGCCTTCATCAGTCCGTTTGTGGGCCGATTGGACGACATTAGCGAGCAAGGCATGGAACTGATCCGCCAGATCATCACGATCTACGATAATTACGATTTTGAGACCGAGGTCCTGGTGGCCAGCGTCCGCCACCCGCTCCACGTGGTCGAAGCCGCCACAATGGGCGCCGACGTGGCGACCATGCCCTACGCCGTCTTGATGCAATTGGCCAAGCACCCGTTGACCGATATCGGTTTGAAGAAATTTTTGGCGGATTGGGAGAAACTTCCGAAAGCGACCTAACGAGCCGGGCGAGCCCGAGGTCCGAGTCCTTGGGTATTGGAGCCTGTTCAGGAGCTCACCACCTGCATAAGTGAGGAGTCCACCTGGGATCTGAGCACACGAAAGCCCGACAGACGATCACCGCCATCCTGGGCGCCGCACTGAAAGCGGCCGATCCCGCTGTTTTGGTCAAGCGCGCCGTCACCGTCAAGAATCGCCGCCTGCTGGCCGGCAAGCAATCTTTCCCTCTCGATAAATACGAACGCGTGCTGGTGGTGGGCGGCGGAAAAGCCGTCGCGCCCATGGCCGCCGAAATTGAGCGCCTGCTGAAGACGCGGATTGACGGAGGCTTGGTCGTCACCCGCTATGGTCACGGCGGTCCGCTGTCGCGGATCGAGATCGTCGAAGCCGGGCATCCCATCCCCGATCGCACCGGATTGTCTGCCGGCCAGCGCATGCTGGACCTGCTCAAGAAAGCGGGCGAGCGCGATCTCGTGATCGTGCTCGTATCGGGCGGCGGGTCGGCGCTGCTGCCCGCGCCGGTTGACGGCGTGAGCCTGACCGACAAGCAGGTCGTCACCACCCTCCTGCTGCGTTCCGGCGCGACCGTGCGGGAACTCAATGCGGTCCGCAAACACCTCTCGCATCTCAAGGGCGGCAATATGGCGATCGCCGCCTCACCCGCAACGGTCCTCACGCTCGTGCTCTCCGATGTGGTGGGGAACGATTTGGCCAGTATCGCCTCGGGTCCCACCGTGCCGGACCCGACGACCTTTCAGGACGCAATGGCCATCCTTCATCACTACGACCTCTGGGACAAGATTCCCCAGGCGATTAAAGACCATCTCGTCCAAGGCAGCCGAAGCGGCTCAGGCGAAACGCCCAAGCCGAGTCACCCCGCATTTGCCCGCGTCCATAACCTGATCGTGGGCGATGTGCGGGTGTCCCTCGCCGCGGCGGCCGCCCAAGTCAAAAAGCTCGGCTACCAACCGCTGGTGCTCACCTCCTCGTTGTGCGGCGAAGCGCGGGAAGCCGCCAAGGTCTTCGGCGCGATCGTGCGCGAAGTCGCCGCCGAAGATCGCCCGCTCAAGCGCCCCGCGGCGCTCCTGGCCGGCGGCGAAACCACCGTCTCGGTGCGTGGGATGGGGGTCGGCGGACGCTGCCAGGAATTTACCCTCGCGCTTGCGCTGGAAATTGCGGGCCTCAAAAAAGTGACCGTCTTCGCCTGCGGCACCGACGGCACCGACGGCTCCACCGAAGCGGCCGGCGCCATGGCCGACGGGTCCACGCTGGAGAAAGCCCAGGGGCTGGGCCTGCACCCTCAACGATTCCTCGATCAAAATGATTCCCACACCTTCTTCCACAGCCTCGCCCAGACGATCCACACCGGTCCGACCCGCACCAACGTCACCGACCTGTACTGCGCGTTGATCGGCAAGTAACGCCGCCCGCCGCATCGGTCATTCCGTCGGAGGATTTGCCGATCGGGAAGGGTTTGCTATCGTCTCGGGTGATGGGACGAGCGGTGATCATCGGATGCTTGGCGTTGGCGCTGACCGCGTGTGCGGGGACACGGTCCGCTCCCGAACCCGCGGCGCACGGTTTGGACTATGAGGCGTTGATCGCGGCGCCGGCCGGTCCGGTCACGGACGTCGGGCAACGCGTCGTCCGGACCGCCACGTCGTTACTGGGGACGCCCTACCGCTTCGGCGGGACGACGCCGGAAGGCTTCGATTGCTCGGGGTACATCGCCTACGTGTTTCGGCACGCGGCCGGGATGAATCTTCCGCGCCGGTCGATCGATCAAGTCCGCTGGGGGCGTCCGATCTCGCCGCTCGCGATGCAGCCGGGCGATCTGGTGTCCTTTCGGATCGACCGTGAGCAAGCCCTGCACGTGGGGATTTACCTCGGAGCAGGCCGCTTCATCCACGCGCCCAGCACGCACGGCGCGGTGAACATTCAAAGTCTGGGGCTTGAGTATTGGCGCACCCGGTTTCTCGGCGCGCGGCGGGTGCTGCCGGTCAGCGAGGGAACGCCTCTTTGACCCCGCCGTCCACCGGCAACGCGGCGCCGGTCGTTTTGGACGATCGGTTCGAGGCGAAAAAGAGCACGGCGTCGGCCACGTCCTGCGGCAAAATCCGGGTCTGCAGCAGATTGCGCTTGGCGTAAAATTCTTCCACCTCGTCCACGCCGATGCCGTGGGCTTTTGCCCGTTCGGCGCGAATCTCGGGCGACCACAGGCCCGAGTGCAAGAACACCCCGTCGGGATTGACCATGTTCACGCGGATTCCATGGCGGGCGTTCTCGATCGCCATGATTTTCGCCAATTGCGCCTGCGCGGCCTTGGAGGCGGAATACGCGCCGAAGTCCTGTCCCGGCGCGAAGACGTTCTTGGTGGAGATCACCACAATCGATCCGCCCAATCGCTGCTCGCGCATGATGCGGATCGCTTCGCGCGAGGCGAGCAAATGGCCGGTGGCGTTGACCGCGATGGACTCGTGCCAGTCCGCGAGCGTGAGTCGCTCGATCGGGGCGCAGCGCGCAATGCCCGCGTTGGACACGAAGACGTCAAGCCCCCCGAAGGCCAACGTCGCGTCCTGAAACGCGCGGGCGACCCCGCGCTCGTCGGTGACATCCATCCGCAACGCGATCGCGTGGCCCTCCCCGAACCGGCGCGAATACTCATCGGCCAATTTCTGCGTCGCATCGAGGTCCACGTCGGTCAAGACCACCACCGCACCCTCGGCAAGCAGCCGCTCGGCGATGGCGCGGCCGATGCCGCCCGCGGCGCCGGTCACGAGCGCGATCGCGCGCGACAGCGGGCGTTCCGGAGGCGCCAGCGTGAGCTTGAAGTTCTCCATCGGCCAATACTCGAAGTCGCACAGGTCGTTCGGCGCGAGCGGCCGATAGCCCCCGAGCGAGGATGCGGCCCGGATCACGCCCATGGTGTGCAGGAACAGATCACGCGCGATCAGCGTTTCACGCCGGGTCTTGCCGGTGGTGAACATTCCCACGCCGGGGATCAAGACGATCCGCGGGTTGGGGTCGCCCATCGTCACCCCGGGGCTCTTGTGCCGGTTGAAGTACTCGCCATAGGCCGTGCGGTAGCGCTCCAGCGCCTTGGGGAGCGCCTCGCGAAGCGAGGATTCGTCGCGCGACGCGCGCGGATCGAGCAGGAGCGGCCACGGTTTGGTGTACAGCAGATGATCGGGGGTGAACGGGCCGGTCAGCGTCTTGGGGTCCGCGGTGGCCGCGAAATCCAAGACCTCGGGCGAATCGTCGTAATGGAGCAAGACCGGACGCTGTCGGCTCACCTCGCCCCGCAGCACGGGCGCGATCGCCGCGGCCAGCGCGCGGCGGGCGACCGCCGGGCGGCGCGCTGGCGATTTGGCCGGCCGCTTGGTTCGCGCGGCGATGAACCGCTCGGCACGGGTGACGTACCGCACCGTGGCCAGGTACGCGGCTTGGGCCGTGTCGCCCCAGGTAATGAGCCCGTGCTTATCCAGGATCACGGCGCGCGCGCGGGGGTGTGCCTGCACCGCCTCGCCGGTCCGCTTCGACAGCAGAAATCCCGGCCGTGAATAGGGCACCACCACGACCTCGTCGCCGAACAGCTCGCGGATGACCTCATGGCTCTTCGGGATATCGGTCAGCGTGCAAATCGCATCGGCGTGGGTGTGATAGATGTGAGTGGCGGGGATGAACGCGTGCAGCAGGGTTTCGATCGACGGTTTGGGCGCGGCGGGCTCCAGCGTGGACTTGGCCTGGTAGGCGACCATGTCCTCGTCGGTCATCGCGGGCCGATGAATCAACGGCAGCAAATCGTCCAGACGCAGCGGCGTGAATTGCTGAGCGGTGATCGTCCGCATATCCGAGCCGCTGCCCTTGATATACAGAATACGGGTCACCCTTCCGGTGTGGTCTTTGCCGTCCACCTTCACCGATGAGTTTCCGCCGCCCCAGAGCACGAGATTCGGACTGGCGCCGATCACACGCGAGGCATAGACGAGCGCGGCCAATCCGTCCAGGCCCCGCGCGTCCCGTTCCGACCACAAGCTGTTCACGATTATCCTTTCGGCGCGGCGGCGGTTTTCATTTCGCGCACCGCCTGCTCCATGCCGACCAGCATCGCCCGCGCCGCGAGGGCATGGCCCACGTTATATTGCGCGATCTCGGGCGTGGCGGCGAAGGTCCGTACGGCGTCCAAGCTCAGCGCGTGCCCGATCTGAACCGGCATGCCCAGCTTGGCGGCGAGTTTGGCGGAGTGGATGATTTGCTCCGACCAGACCTGACGGTCGGCGGGCGTTTTGGCGGCGATGTACGAGGTGGTGTTGAGTTCCACGCCCAGCCCGGGATGGCCGAGACGATGGCAGGTTTTGATGTCGTCGATGAGCGGTTGGACGAGCAACGCGACCGCGATCCCCGCTTGCCGGAGCGCCGCAACCGCCTGGTACACTTGGTCGCGCTTTCCGATCAGGTCCAGACCGCCTTCGGTGGTCAATTCCAGCGGTTGTTCCGGGACCAACGTGACGCGCGCAGGTCGCGCCTCCAGCGCAAACTTGAGCATGCGATCGGCCAGCGAAATTTCGAGGGTGAGCTTGGAGGCCACGACCTGCTGCAGGGCGTGAAGGTCGCGTTCTTGGATGTGGCGGCGATCCTCGCGGAGGTGAACGATGAACCAGTCGGCGCCTCCCAGTTCGCCCAGGATCGCAGCCGCCGCCAGATTGGGCTCACTCCCGCCTCGCGCCTGACGCAAGGTGGCGACGTGATCCAGCTTTACTCCAAGTTCCGCCATGCCGCTCCGCCGGTCGCGCGGCATTGTGGCATCGGCGGGATAAAAAATCAAGAAGGTTTCGAGGCCGCGACAAATCCGATGTCTCCGAACTGCATGGAATTATGGGACTTTCATCCCGCGAGACGCGCGGTTCACGTTTGACAAAGGTTTGGGCTTTCCGTATGATGAGGCCGGGATTTTTCCGTGAATCGGCCGCATCGCGGCTGTTCGGGTTCCCCGGGGGGGCAGGTGGACGGGTTTTCACGCATCAAACGTCTCCCGCCGTACGTCTTCAACATCGTCACCGGGATGAAGACGGAGGCGCGGCGGCGCGGGGAGGATATCCTCGACTTCGGGATGGGCAATCCCGACACGCCCACGCCCCGGCACATCCAAGATAAGTTGATCGAAGCGGTGGGCAATCCCAAGAACCACCGCTATTCCCTCTCCAAGGGCATCCCCAAATTACGTGAGGCGATGGCGGCGTGGTACGGCCGTCACTACGGGGTCGTGCTCGACCCCGAGACCGAGGTGATCGCGACCATCGGGTCGAAGGAGGGCTTATCGCATCTCGCCCTGGCCATCGTGGAGCCGGGCGACGTGGTGCTGACCCCGAGCCCGACGTATCCCATCCATCCCTACAGCGTGATTATCGCCGGGGGGCAGGTCAAGAGCATCCCGCTGCGCGCCGATTCGGATTTTTTCGAAGACATGACCGCGGCCTACAAGCAGACCTGGCCGCGGCCCAAGCTGCTCATCATCAACTTTCCCCATAACCCCACCACGCGGGTGGTCGACCTCGGCTTTTTCAAACAGATCGTCGATTTCGCCGGCGAAAACGGCCTGCTGGTCGTCCACGATCTGGCGTATGCCGATCTGGTCTTCGACGGCTATCAGGCGCCGAGCTTTTTGCAGGTCCCCGGCGCCAAAGAGGTCGGCGTCGAGTTCTTCACGCTGTCCAAGAGCTACAGCATGCCGGGATGGCGGGTGGGGTTCTGCGTGGGCAATCGCGAAATGGTGGGCGCCCTGGCCAAGCTGAAGAGTTACCTCGACTACGGCATCTTCCAACCGATTCAAATTGCCGCCACGGTGGCGCTCAACGGTCCGCAAGACTGCGTGGGCGAGGTGGTGGAGACCTACCGCAAACGGCGCGACGTCCTGGTCGACGGCCTCAACCGCATCGGCTGGAAGGTGGACAAGCCCCGCGCCACGATGTTCGTCTGGGCCCCGATTCCGGAGGCGTTCCGCGGCATGGGATCGCTGGAGTTTTCCAAACGCTTGTTGACCGACGCCAAGGTGGCGGTGTCGCCGGGGATCGGGTTTGGAGAATACGGCGACGACGCGGTGCGGTTTGCGCTGGTGGAAAACGAACATCGGACGCGTCAGGCGATACAGGGTCTCAAACGGGTCTTGCGCCATGGCCTTTAGGAGCCTGTCCATGAGCGGCCATCTGCCGCGTTGTCGCTGCGCGTCCGGTGCTCACGTACGAGACAGTACGCTGCGCTCCGGTGCTCGCTCCGCCTTGCATCTGGCCACTCCTGAACAGGCGCATTTCCCTTCTCTCTCCCCATGACTACTCGTCTCGGCATCGGACTGATTGGGTTTGGCACCGTCGGATCGGGGGTCGTCAAGCTTCTGCGGGAGAACGGCGACTTGTTGGCGCGGCGACTGGGGGTTCCGCTGGAGTTGATCAAGGTCGCGGATCTGGATCTGAAGCGGGATCGGGGGGTCAACCTGCCGGCCCAGCTGCTGACGACCGACGCGAACGAGGTGCTGTCGCACCCCGATGTGGATGTGGTCGTCGAATTGATCGGCGGCCTCGAACCGGCCAAGCGCTTCATTCTGGCCGCGATGAGCCGCGGCAAGCACGTGGTCACTGCCAATAAGGCGCTGCTGGCGGCGGCGGGCGAGGAATTGTTCGCCGCGGCGGCCGCGCACGGGGTGGATTTCGAGTTCGAAGGCTCGGTGGGGGGAGGGATCCCCATCGTCCGGACGTTGAAAGAGGGCCTGTCCGCCAACCGGATCGAATCGATCTACGGGATTATCAACGGGACGTCCAATTTCATCCTGACCAAAATGACCGATGAACGCAACGCGTTTGCCGACGTGTTGGCCGAGGCCCAGCGGGCGGGATACGCGGAGGCCGATCCGACCAGCGACGTGGAAGGCCACGATTCGGCCAATAAGCTGGCGATCCTGGTGGCGTTGGCGTTCGGCACCCCCGTCACGCTCAAAGAGATTTATACCGAGGGCATTACCGGGATCACGCCGATCGACATCGAGTTCGCCCGCGAGTTCGGCTATCGCATCAAGCTGCTCGCCATCGCCAAAGCGCAGCAAGGGGCCATCGAAGCGCGCGTGCATCCCACCATGATTCCGGAAGACTATCTGCTGGCCCAGGTGGGCGGGGTGTTCAATGCGATCTACGTGGTCGGCGACCATGTGGGACAGACGTTGTTTTACGGGCGGGGCGCGGGAGACCAGCCGACCGCGAGCGCGGTGGTCAGCGACCTGATCGAGATCGGCCGCAACATGCGGAAGGGCGTCAGCGGTCGCGTGCCGCCGGCCGCGTATCACGACGGAGGACGGCGGCATCTCCGGCTGCTGGCGATGGACGAAATTACCAGTCTGTATTATCTGCGCTTTGCCGCGCTCGATCATCCCGGCGTGCTCTCGACCATTGCCGGGGTGCTCGGCAAATACAATATCAGTATCTCTTCGGTCATCCAAAAAGGCCGCAAGGCCGGGGGGCCGGTGCCGGTGGTGATGATGACTCATCGCGCGCTGGAGCGGGACGTCCGGCAGGCGCTCGCCGAGATCGACGGCATGCCCTCGGTCTTGGACAAGACCGTGTTGATTCGCGTGGAAGACGAGGGGGATTGAGGTGACGCCCTGGCGCGGCATTATCGACCGCTATCGCGACCTCTTGCCGGTGAGCGATCGGACGCCGGTAATCACGCTCAATGAGGGCAATACGCCCTTGATCGAAACGCACAACCTGGCGGCGGCGATCAACCCGGGGCTGCGGCTCTTCCTCAAATTCGAAGGCGCCAATCCTACCGGCTCATTCAAAGACCGGGGGATGACGCTGGCCATCTCGAAGGCGGCGGAAGCGGGCGCCGGCGCGGTCATCTGCGCCTCCACCGGCAACACGTCGGCGTCGGCGGCGGCCTACGGCGCGCGCGCCGGTCTGGCGGTCTTCGTCCTGATCCCCGAGGGCAAGATCGCGATGGGCAAGCTCGCTCAAGCGATGATTCACCGCGCGCGGGTGATCCAGGTCGAGGGAAATTTCGACGAGGCGCTCACCATCGTCAAGGCCGTGGCCGAGCGGTATCCGGTCACCTTGGTCAATTCGATCAATCCGTTTCGCCTGGAGGGTCAAAAGACGGCGGCGTTCGAGGTCTGCGATCAATTGGGGCGCGCGCCGGATATTCACGTGTTGCCGGTCGGCAACGCCGGCAATATCACCGCCTATTGGCGCGGGTATCGGCAATATCACGAGGCGGGTAAGACCGCGTCGCTGCCCCGTATGGTCGGTTTTCAAGCCGCCGGCGCCGCGCCGATCGTCTTGGGCCACGTGGTGGACAAGCCGCGAACGATCGCCACCGCCATCCGCATCGGCAACCCCGCCAGTTGGAAGGCGGCGGTCGAAGCGGCCGAGCAGTCCAAGGGGGAAATCAATCTGGTGACCGACGAGGAGATCGTCGAAGCGTATCGCCTGATCGCCGGATTGGAGGGCGTGTTTTGCGAGCCGGCATCGGCTGCATCGGTGGCGGGCGTGATCAAGCTGAACAAAGCGGCCTATTTCCAGGGCGGCGAGACGATCGTCTGTACCTTGACCGGGCATGGGCTCAAAGACGCCGACATCGCCATGTCCGTGTCCCAGAAACCGACCACCATCAAGGCGAGTCTGGAAGACGTCGTTAAAGTCTTGGGCTATTAGCGGGGGCGGATGGTGAAATACATCGTGTTGCTGGCCGACGGAATGGCGGATCTCCCCATTCCGCAACTCAATCATCGGACGCCGCTCGAAGCGGCCAAGACGCCGCATCTCGACGCGCTGGCTCGCGGGGGCGAGGTGGGTCTGGTGCGCACCACCCCACCGGGATGCCAACCGACCAGCGAGATCACCAATCTCGCCATTTTCGGATATGACCCGCGGAAATATCCGCAATGGGGACGGTCGCCCCTGGAAGCCGCGAGCTTGGGAGTCAGTGTCGGAAAAGGCGACGTGGTCTTCCGATGCAATCTGGTCACCTTCTGCGATGAGCAGCGGGGCTACGACGTTGAACGGCTTGGTCCCCACGTCATTCTGGAAGACCCCAGCGCCGGCCACATCGGCTCCGATGATTCCCGCGACTTGATCCAGGAATTGAACAACCAGTTGGCGACCGAATTTCTCCAGTTCTACGCGGGGGTCAGCTATCGCCATTTGATGGTCTGGATCGGCGGAAAATCCCGGGTGTCCTGCACCCCGCCCTTCGATGTGGCGGGCAAACCGGTGATGGGCGCGCTGCCGACCGGCGACGGGGCGGAGATGTTGCGCAGCGTCATGGACAGCGCGACCGCGATCCTCCCATTTCATCCGATCAACGAGGAGCGGATCGAGCAGGGACTCAAACCGGCCAACGGCATCTGGCTCTGGGGCCAGGGGAAAGCCGCGGACCTGCCGCCCTTCGTGGAACGCTTCGGCAAACGCGGGGCGCTGATCGCGGCGGTCGATGTGATGAAGGGCCTGGCGCTGGCGGTGGGATTCGACGTGATTCAGGTGCCGGGCGCCACCGGGTATTTGGACACCAACTATGAAGGGAAAGTGGAGGCCGCGCTCAAGGCGCTCCGCACGAATGATCTGGTGGTCGTGCATGTCGAAGCGCCCGACGAGGCCAGCCACAACGGGGATGTGCAGGCGAAAATTCAGGCGATCGAAGATTTCGACGCGCGCGTGGTGGGTCCGATCGTCTCCGCCACCGCCGCGGAACCCTCGTGCCGGATCCTGGCGCTCTGCGATCATGTCGCCCCGGTCCTGACGCGCTCCCACACCGCCGATCCGGTGCCGTATGTCGTCTATACCCAAGGTGGAGCGCCCGCCTCGTCGGCAGGCGCCGTGTCGCAGTTTACCGAGAAGGCCGCCAAGGGCGGCGGCAAACTGATCCATGAAGGCCACCGCTTGATGGAGTATTTCCTGAAGGAATAGAGGAAGAGAAGGCGTTGTTGGTTGCGTGGTGTCGCGAACAACGGCCTCTCACCATGGCACTCATCGTCCAAAAATACGGCGGCACCTCCGTCGGCTCGCCCGAGCGGATCCACGCGGTGGCCGAACGGGTGATCGCCACCGCCAAGGCCGGCGATCAAGTGGTCGTGGTCCTGTCGGCGATGAGCGGGGAAACCGATCGGCTTGTGAAGCTGGCCCACCGGATGAGTCCCGCGCCGGATGAGCGCGAGCTGGATCTCTTGCTCTCGACCGGCGAGCGCGTGACCATCGCCTTGCTGGCGATGGCGCTGAACGCGCGGGGGTGCCCGGCGCGCTCGTTCACCGGCCGCCAGGTGGGGATCGTGACCGATGCCGTGCACACCCGGGCGCGAATCGAGCGCGTGTCTGCCGATCGTGTCCGGGAGGCGTTGGCGGAGGGCGTCGTGCCGGTAGTGGCCGGCTTTCAAGGCATCAACGAGCACTCAGACGTGACGACGCTGGGCCGCGGCGGATCGGACACCACGGCGGTCGCCCTGGCGGCAGCGCTCAAGGCCGATCGCTGCGATATCTACACCGACGTGGACGGCGTGTACACCAGCGACCCGAATGTCGTCGCCGACGCCGCCAAGCTGGAGAAAGTCTCCTACGAAGAGATGCTGGAGATGGCGAGTCTGGGCGCCAAAGTGCTGCAAACCCGATCGGTCGAGTTTGCCATGAAGTATCTCGTGCCCATCCGGGTGCTCTCGAGTTTTGCCGACGCGCCCAGCGGGACGCTGGTGACCAAGGAGGATCGTGACATGGAACAGGTCGTGGTTTCGGGCGTCACCTACGACCGCCATCAGGCGAAGATCACGTTGCTCGGCGTGCCGGACCGTCCCGGGATTGCGGCCCGGCTCTTCGGCGGCATCGCCAAGCAGAGCGTCGTCGTGGACATGATCATCCAGAACATCAGCCAGGACGGCCTGACCGACATCTCGTTCACGGTGCCGCGCGGCGATATGAAGAAGGCGGTCGATCTGGTCTCCACGCTCTCGCGCGAGATCGGCGCCCGCGACGTGCAAGTGACCGAAGACATCGCCAAGGTGTCGATCGTCGGGGTGGGCATGCGATCCCATTCCGGGGTGGCCGCGACGATGTTCGAGACGCTGGCGCGCGAGGGAATCAATATCATGATGATCTCGACCAGCGAGATCAAAATTTCGTGCGTGGTGGACGCAAAATATACTGAACTGGCGGTGCGCTCGCTTCACGACGCGTTCGAATTGGGGGCAGCCCGTCCATGAACGGCCATCTCGGGAAGCAGCATTTGTCCGTCACGCTAGAACTGCGTTGCCGCTGCGCGTCCGGTGCTCACGTGCCACCCAGCACGCTCCGCTCCGGTGCTCGCGGCGCCTTGTATCTGGCCATTCCTGAACGGGCTTCCTGGCGTATCGCTGAGATGTCAGTGTGAACATTCCAAAGAAAACGATGATCGAGTTGTACGATACGACGCTGCGGGATGGGGCGCAGGCCGAGGATATTGCGTTCTCGGTCGAGGATAAGCTCCGCATCGTCCAGAAACTCGACGAGCTGGGCATTCCCTTTATCGAAGGGGGATGGCCGGGGGCCAATCCCAAGGACGGTGAATTTTTCAAAGAGGTCCGCAAGCTGACGCTCAAACACGCGCAGATTGCCGCGTTCGGTTCCACGCGCCGCGCCGACCGCCGCGCGCAGGACGATCCCCAGCTCGCGGCGTTGTTGGAGGCGGAGACGCCGGTCATCACCATCTTTGGGAAGAGCTGGGATCTGCACGTCACCGAGGCGCTCGGGGTGTCGCTCAAGAAAAATATCGAGTTGATCGGCGATTCGGTGGCGTACCTGAAGTCCAAGCGGCGGATGGTGGTCTACGATGCCGAGCATTTCTTCGACGGCTATCGGGCCAATCCTGAATACGCCTTGGAGACGGTGGCGCGGGCGGAGGCGGCGGGCGCCGACCGCATCGCACTCTGCGATACCAACGGGGGCGCCATGCCGTGGGAGGTGCGCGACGTGGTCGCCGCCGTCGCCGCGCAGATCAAGACGCCGCTGGGGATCCACGCCCATAACGACGGCGAGGTTGCGGTGGCCAATTCGCTGATCGCGGTGGAGCAGGGCGTGGTGCAGGTGCAGGGGACGATCAATGGCTTCGGCGAGCGATGCGGCAACGCCAACCTCTGCTCGCTCATCGCCAACCTCTGTCTTAAACTGGACCGTCGCGTCCTCGGTGAGGCGCAACTGCGCCATCTGACGGAGGCCTCGCGATTCGTGTACGAGATTGCGAATCTTCCGGCGCAGAAGCGCCAGCCCTACGTCGGCGAAAGCGCGTTCGCCCATAAGGGCGGCATCCACGTTCACGCGGTCCGCAAAAAGGCGGAGACCTACGAGCACGTGCCGCCGGAGGTGGTCGGGAACCGCCGCCGGATCTTGGTGTCCGACGCCGCGGGGAAGGGCAGTCTCCTGGAGAAGGCGGCGGAGTACGGCCTCGACCTGGACGCATCCGACCCGCGGCTGCAGGGCATTCTCACCACGTTGAAAGATCTCGAAGGCCAGGGCTATCAGTTCGAAGGCGCCGAAGGGTCGTTTGAGTTGCTGATGCGCAAAGCGCTCGGTCACCACCGACGTTTTTTCGATCTCATCGGGTTTCGCGTGATCGTGGAGAAGCGGCGCGAGGGCGAAGAGCCGCTCTGCGAGGCCACCATCATGGTGCGTGTGGGCCAGGAGGTCGAGCATACCGCGTCGGTCGGCGCGGGACCCGTCAATGCGCTGGATCACGCCTTGCGCAAGGCCCTCGAGGGGTTTTACCCGCAACTCGCCGACGTGCGATTGCTCGACTACAAGGTGCGGGTTCTGGCAGCCCAGGGAGGCACCGCCTCGCGCGTGCGCGTGCTGATCGAGTCGGGGGATCAGACCGGGAAGTGGGGGACGGTCGGGGTTTCCTCGAATATCATCGAGGCCAGTTGGCAGGCGCTGGTCGATAGTATCGAATTCCGGCTGCTCCGGCCGGCCGGGCCCACGCTCCAGGCCGGCGATCGGTAGATTAACCGCTTGTTTTCCTTGACTTCGAAGTCGGTTTTCGCTAGGGTTGGCGCTGCCCAAGCCCCGGCGTCCGGCAAAGACCCCCGGGACGGGCCATCGATCGTGAGCGGACTATGAGGAAAGCGGACATCGCGAATGAGGTCTACGAGAAAGTCGGCATTCCGAAAAAGGATGCCTCCGACATTCTTGAATTGATGCTCGATTCGATCAAAGGCGTGCTGCAAAAGGGCGAGACAGTCAAGATCGCCGGGTTCGGGAACTTCGTGGTCCGCCATAAGCGCGCCCGTAAGGGTCGCAATCCAAAGACCGGGGAGGAGATCGGCATCACGCCCCGCAAGGTCGTCACTTTTCGCCCCAGCCAGGTGTTCAAGCGCTTCGTCAACGACGCGCAAGGCGAGGATGTTCCCCCACCCGTTCCGGACGAGACGGCTGCAGAGGTTGAGGCGCCGTGAAGCCGCGATCGAGGGCGCTCGATTCGGCGCTCAATCGGATGAGCGCCAAGGTCTCGCCTCCGGCGTCCGTTCCCAAGCTCTTTTACAAAATCGGCGAAGTGAGCCGCCTCACCGAGCTTGAAGCGTATGTCTTGCGGTATTGGGAAACCGAGTTTTCAGGCTTGCGCCCGCGGAAGACGGCCGGCGGGCAGCGGCTCTACACCCAAGAAGACCTCGCGCTCGTGCTGGACATCAAGCGCATGCTGTACGACCAGAAGTACACGATTTCCGGCGCCAGGAAGCAGTTGCAGGCCAAAACGCGGGCTCGCGATCCGGAACCGTCGAAGGCGCTGATCGGGTCGATCAAGGGGCAGTTGCAATCGATTTTGGACGAATTGAACGCGTGTGAGCCCCTGACCATCCGCCGCGCGGACAGTCAGGGCAAGACTCGATCGGATGCATTCGGGGCGTAGCGCAGCCTGGTAGCGCACTCGCTTGGGGTGCGAGTGGTCGCTGGTTCAAATCCAGTCGCCCCGACCAATCCGAGCTTGCTGAGCCAAACGCAGGGCCGCAGTCTCGGCCCGAGGCTTGGTATGTGTTTACTGTAGGGGCGTAGCTTCGCTACGCCCCTAGCTTCTTCACCCATTGGATTATGGCCTCCAAACCCAAAATTCTCGTCTCCAACGACGACGGCATCCACTCCGAGGGCATCAAGCGCCTGGCCGACGCCCTACGGGCGATCGGCGAGGTGACGGTGGTGGCGCCCGACGGCGAGCAAAATGCCGCCGGCCACGCCATCACCCTACACAAGCCGTTGCGGGTCACGCAGTTGGCGGACGGCGTGTACAGCACCAGCGGGACCCCGACCGATTGCATCAACTTGGGGGTGATCTCGATTCTCAAGGCGCGGCCCGCGCTGGTGGTCTCCGGCATCAATAAGGGCGAGAATCTGGCCGACGACGTGACCTATTCCGGGACGGTCTCGGCCGCGATGGAAGGGACCCTGCTGGGGATTCCCTCGATTGCGGTCTCGCAGGCGGGGGAGGGCGCGTTCCGGTTCGAGGCCGCGGCCTGGTTTGCGGCCCGTTTGGCTGAGTTGGTCTTGGCGAACGGCCTTCCCCCCGATACGCTGCTCAACGTGAACGTGCCGGACCTCGACCGGTCCCAGGTCCGCGGAGTCAAGATCACGCGCTTGGGCCGTCGGTCCTACGACGCCAATGACATCGTCGAAAATACCGATCCCCGCGGACGGAAATATTATTGGATCGGGGGCAATCGGGTGTTTGGGACGGTCAACGAAGGGACCGATTTCGGCGCGGTGCAGGCCGGGTATGTCTCGGTCAGCCCGGTCCACCTCGATCTGACCAATTACGCCGCATTGGCGACCCTCGCGGGATGGGAGGCGCGGTTGTCAGGGGCGGACGGAATCGGTCGCTGACCGGGTGACGATGACCGCGGACGGAGGCCTGGCTCAGCGTCGCATGGTGCTTGAACAGCTCGAGGCCCGGGGTATCACCGACGCGAGGGTCCTGGCGGCGATGGGGACGGTGCCGCGGCATCTCTTCGTCGAATCGGCCCTGGCCGATCGCGGGTACGAGGACCGGGCGCTGCCGATCGGCGAGCATCAGACGATTTCTCAGCCGTATATGGTGGCCTTGATGACCCAGACCCTCGCGCTGACCGGGTCCGAACGGGTGCTCGAGATCGGGACCGGGTCGGGCTATCAGGCCGCGATCCTCTCGCAATTGGCGGCCCGCGTCTTTACCGTCGAACGCGTTAAGCCCCTGGCCGATCGCGCCCGGGAGATCCTCGATCGACTGAAAATCTACAACGTGGTGGTCAAGCTCTTCGACGGCACCTTCGGCTGGCCCGACGAGGCACCGTTCGACGCGATCCTGGTCGCAGCCGGCACCCCGTCGATTCCGCGGCCGCTCATCGAGCAACTCAAAGACGGGGGGCGCCTGGTCGCGCCGGTCGGCGATCGCGTCGCCCAGCAACTCCATCACGTGGTCAAGCGGCAGGGACGGGTGGAGGTCAGCTTGTCGGCCGAATGTTCCTTCGTGCCCCTCATCGGCAACCACGCGTGGCCGGAACGGGGGGACTCGCCGCCCGTCGCCGGTTCCCGGCTATGAATCCACGCGCAGCCGGGCTCTCGCTTCGTCTCTACAACACGATGAGCGGCGCCAAAGAGCCGTTGCGTCCCCGCGTGGCCGGACATCTCGGGATGTATGTCTGCGGGGTGACGGTGTACGACCTATGCCATATCGGCCATGCCCGTAGCGCGATCGTCTTCGACGTGTTGGCCCGGTATCTGGAGTCGCGCGGCGTGATCCTGACCTACGTCCGCAATTTCACCGACATCGACGATAAGATCATCGCCCGCGCGGCCCGCGACGGCCTCGGATGGCGCGAGGTCGCCGACCGCTACATCGCGGAATACTACCGCGATATGGATGCGCTCGGCATCCGCCGGCCCACCGTCGAACCCAAGGCCACCGACTACATTGCCGAGATGCTGGCGATCATCTCACGCCTGGTCGAGAAGGGGCTGGCCTATGCCGAAGGCGGCGACGTGTATTATCGCGTGGCGCAGTTTCCCACCTACGGGCGGCTCTCGCGGCGGCGGCTGGATCAATTGCGCGCCGGCGCCCGCGTGGAGGTCGATGAGAAAAAGCGCGACCCGCTGGACTTCGCGTTGTGGAAAGCGTCCAAGCCCGGGGAGCCGGCCTGGGACAGTCCGTGGGGGTCGGGGCGCCCGGGCTGGCACATCGAGTGCTCCGCGATGGCGATGGCGCACCTGGGGTCGAGCATCGATCTGCACGGCGGCGGGCAGGACCTCGCGTTTCCCCATCACGAAAACGAGATCGCCCAGTCGGAGGGCGCCACCGGGGTCGAGTTCGCCCGCTGTTGGATGCACAACGGATTCGTGACGATCAACGAAGAGAAGATGTCCAAATCGCTGGGCAATTTCTTTACGATCCGGGAGATCGTGGACAAGTCGCCCTACGATCAAGACGTGACGGCGGAAGCGCTGCGGTACCTCCTGCTCGGCACGCAGTATCGGAGTCCGATCGATTTTTCTGACGAGGGTCTGCGCAGCGCCAAAGTCGCTCTCGATGGCCTGTACGATGTGCTGGGCCGATTGCGCGAGCCCGAGGGCAAGCCGGTGATGGGTGCGGGGGACGAGGTGGCGCGACGGGCGATTGATGAGTTGGATCACCGGTTTGCCGCGGCAATGGATGACGACCTGAACACTCCGCAAGCGCTGGCCGCCATCCATCACGCGCGAACGGAGCTCAACCATGCGTTGGCGATCGGGATCAGCTCTGGGTTGGCGGAGGAGGCTGAATCGGGCATCAGAAGCACCGGACGGATTCTCGGTCTGAATTTTCACGCCGCGAGCCGGTACCGTGTCTCGTCCGATGCGACGACCGATATCCAATTGCCCGGCCCTGCCGAACCCAATGTCCGACCGGTCGTGTGGTCCGACGCCGAGATTGATCGACTGGTGGAGGCCCGCAACGCCGCCCGGGCGCGCAAGGCGTGGGCGGAGGCCGATGCGATCCGCCGACAGCTGGCCGACGCGGGCGTGATCATCGAAGACCGGCCCGACGGCACGACGCGGATCAAGCGATGAACGACACCCGCGACGATCTGCTCTTCGGCGTCAACCCGGTCTCGGAGGCGCTGAAGGCGCGGCGGCCGATCCGCCGGGTGCTCATCCAGCGTGGACGCGGGGGACGCGAGATCGACGCCATCACCGCCGCGGCGCGCGAAGCGGGTGTCCCGCTGACGTTTGAGCCGCGGGAGGCGCTCGACCGCTTGACCGGCACGCCCAAGCATCAGGGCGTGGTGGCGCAGACGGCGGGGGCGGCGTATCGGCCGTTTGAAGCGCTCATGGCCGAGGCCGCGCAGCAACCGGGAGGCCTCTTCCTCGTCGTCCTGGACGGCGTGGAAGATCCGCGCAACCTGGGAGCGATTGCCCGTACCGCGGACGCGGTCGGCGCCGGCGGCCTGATCGTCCCCCAGCGTCGGGCCGCGGGGATCACCCCGACCGCGATGAAGGCGTCGGCCGGCGCGCTCGCCCACCTGCCGGTCGCCCAGGTCACCAATCTCGCCCGCGCGCTCAAGGCGCTCAAAGACGCGGGGTGCTGGCTGGTCGGTTTGGACGCGTCCTCCTCCACCGAGTACACCGCCGTGGATTATCGCGGTCCGCTGGCGGTGGTGCTGGGGCATGAGGGCGAGGGCGCTCGCGATCTCACACTCAAATCCTGCGACTTTCGCGTCCGCATCCCCATGCGCGGTCGTATGGAGTCGCTCAACGTCTCGGTTGCCGCGGGCGTCGTCCTCTACGAGGCCCTTCGCCAGCGCGGCACGAGCATCGCGCGGCATTGACAGGGCCTTGCCGCCCTGTTAGGGTCCCGCCGGAGGTTCTCTCATGTCTACGATGCCCCATCGTCTGATTTCGCCCGTGCAGCCCCTCCTTCTCTCCGAAAGGGTGCCCTGATGCGTGTGTTCTTGATTCATGTCCGAGACCCTCAGTTTTACGCCCTGCCGGCGGCGACGCGCGCCAAGAACGGGAATATCCGGGTCATGGGCTTTCCGCCCATCGGCATCATGTCGCTCTCGTCCGTGCTCAAACGCGCGGGGCATGAGTGCGTCATGTTCGATCAGGCCAATCCGGACACGCCCAACGACGTCATCATTGACGAGATCCGGCGGCAGCGCCCCGCCCTCGTCGGCATGAGCTTCTTGAGCACCACCAGCTATCCCTACGCCAAGATCCTGGCCCGCCAGATCCGCGCGGTGGACACCACCGTCCGCCTGGCGTTCGGCGGCGTCTTCGCCTCGCTCAACGCGCAGTTGGTGAAGCTCCAATGCCCCGAGGTGGACTTTGTCTGCCGCGGCGACGGCGAACAGCTCATCCTCGATCTGGTGGAGCGGATGGACGCGCCCGAGACGGTGGAAAGCCTGACGTGGACCAAGGACGGGCAGGTGATCCAGAACCCCAACCGGACGACCGAGCGACACCTCGATCAATGGCCCTTTCCCGACCGCGAGAGCCTGCCGCTGGATTTCATCGAGTCGATGCCGCTCGACGTGCCGGCGGTACTGTCGATGGAGCGTTTCACGACGATGCAGACCTCCCGCGGTTGTCCGTGGCCGTGCATCTTCTGCGACATCCCGATCTTCAATGACGGCAAGTGGCGGTTCCGCAGCGCCGAGCACGTGGTGGAAGAGTTCAAGTATCTCCAGAATCTCGGCTACGGCGCCGTCTACTTCGTCGACGATCACTTTCTCCTCAAGCCCAAGCGGATCGAGACGATGTGCCAGGGCCTCATCGACAACGACATCACCATCGAGTGGGGCGTCGAGGGGCGCGTGGACTCGGTCTGCCAGCATCTCTTTCCCATCATGGCCAAGGCGCACTGCCGGACGATCATGTTCGGGATCGAGAGCGGTAGCCAGAAAATCCTCGATCGGCTCAAGAAGGAACAGACGCTGGAAGACGTCGAATCCGCGGTGACGAACGCCAAGAAGTCCGGCATCGAGATCGTCCACGGGTTTTTTACCGTCGGCAATCCCGACGAAACCGTCGAGGATATGCGGGCCACGTTCGACTTCGCGTCGCGGCTTCGGCTGGACACCTTCGGATTCAACCGGCTCTGCGTCTACCGCGGCACGCCCCTCTGGCAGGAATACGTGAAGCGCGGGGTGGTCAACGACGTCACCGATTGGTACAAGTACTTTAAGTGTTCGGAAATCGACCCGACCTGTCTGCCCGGCGAGGTCATCAACGCCGAGCGCAACGCCGGCCTGCGGCGGCTCTTTGTCTACAAGCTGACGCATTACCCCATCCAGACCTTCAGGCTGCTGCGCCGCTTCCTCCGCTTCATGCCGCTGCGCGATGTGCTCTATCTGCTGACCAAGCCGTTCTTCGGTAAAAAGAGCGGCCAAACCAAGGCCGAAGTGCTGTCGCGCGCCGTCGAGCACGGCTCGCTCAAAGACGCCGCCGCCCAGCTCACGCAAATTTCCGACGACGTGCTCGAACACGTGATCAACGAGTCGAAAGCCGAACGCCTCCGGATCCAACGCGAAGCGGAAACCGCGGCGACCGCAGGCCGCGGAGCCTGACGGCGGTTCGCGGTCTCCCCCCCGCCGAAGATCGTCTCGGATATGGGTGAACGGCGCCCCCACGGCTAATTCCGGCATTTACACGGGCTTCAGCCTGTTTGCGGTGCTCTCATGGTGGCCGACCACTCGTCTGACGGCGACGGCGGGAGGGGATGGGGATCGATGACCAACGCTGTTAAAGGCGCGTTATTATCGGCGCTAGTTCTCCCGGGCGTCGGGGAGTCTCAGTCACGTTTAAGACACTCTCCGCTGTTTCCTTCCCCAAATAGTCAGGCCTATCAAGCCTGCGCCAAAGAGTAGAAGCGAAGATGGTTCGGGGACCGATTTTATCGAGCTTCCGAGGAAACCGTACACTCGATGATCGCTGCCGAGGAAGGTTCCGACGATGTCACCGGCGTCATTGATCCCGTAAATCATGGTCGAGTATGCACCAGGGACCGTAATTCCCCAGTTCACAGTTGATGAATCCCCGTCGATCACGAAACCACTATAACCCGTGCCTGTACTATCGCTATAGAACCCAGCGATATCTCCATGGTTATTGATCCCCATCGCTTGGGATGTTGTGCCAATTATGAGGCTTGTGGGTTCACCGCCGGCAAGCCTGATGAGACTTTGTGTCTGATCGGGGGTTCCTCCGACCACATCGCCGTGATCATTGATTCCATGGGCCGACATGTTGGGAATGGTGGTGGGCGTCCCATCCTGGCCCTGCACGAATCCGTGACCAAGGCCTTCGCTGTCAGTGAATCGTCCGACCATCTCGTTTTGATTGTTAATCCCTCGCACTTGGGTAAATGTTTCACCAATCATGATGCTCCCAATGCTGCCATCGGCTGATCTCAAAAATCCCTGGGGAGTGCTAGCCACACTGAACCCCCCGACGATATCTCCGGAATCATTAATGCCCCAGGCTAACGTAAAATTTGCGCCGGGGAAATTGATGGTGGACAAGACGCCATCGCGAAGAAGAAACCCGTGTGTGCCGGTGGTATCATCATAGCCCCCCACAATATCTCCACTGTTGTTAATCCCATGTGCTTCGGTTCCTGAAGCATTGGGGGCCTCAATCGTTGTAAAGGTATAGCTAATAGCCTGTGCCATCGGGGCGATTCCAAGAACAAGGCTAAGCGTCGTGAAACCGAGCATCTGCTGCCGCATTTTCGGCTCCTCTTTAAGGCGATCACGGAATGAACTTCGCGAGGTTCGATTTGGTGAATGGATATCTCTCAGTGGACAATGGAATTATAGGAAATACAAGTTGCGGAATTGTTGCGTGAGGAGCTGCGCCAAGCCAGACCGAACACGAGCGGGAAATTTCCGTATACTAGGCTCCACCTATACTGCGGAGGCAATGTATGACTCAATCTATCATCTTGCGGCTGACGATGCTTACGTCTTGTCTGGTGTTGACCCTGACGTTCTCCGCCATGGCGGTGTCATCGGAGGCGGCTCTGGACTTTTCCTTGAAGACTCTGGATGGGAAGACGATCACCAAGGCGTCGCTTAAGGGTCAGCCGACGTTGCTCATGTTCTGGGCCTCGTGGTGTGGGACTTGCCAGCAGGAACTGCCCAACGTGAAGGCGCTCTACGAACAGTACAAGGCCAAAGGCCTTCAGGCGGTGGCGATCGGGTTTCAGGATGAAGAGGCCGACATCCGGGAGTATGTTCAGGCACATCAGAGCACGTTTGTCTTTCCCGCCGCGTACGACACCCGAAATCAGATCTCAACACTCTTCAAGGTCCGGGGAACTCCGACGTTCGTCGTGCTGGATGCCCAGGGCCGGATTGCCCTGGTCCATACCGGAGGCGGCGTCCTTCACAATCCCGCGTTCCAGAAGTTCATCCAGACCCTGTAAGCGCGTCACGCCTGTGAAACTCTCCGTCACGCTGGCCGAGACCACCCTCACGGGAGGGGCCGTGCTCTCCCTGTGCAGGCGGGACGGCCACTACTTCCTGCGCGTCGCGGGCCGCGAGCTCATGGGCACGGTGGCGGCGAACTCAGAGATGCGGCTGGCCGAACTGGGCTGTGAGATGCTCGGCACGGCGAAGGACCCGCGGGTCCTGATCGGCGGACTTGGGTTTGGGTTCACGCTGCGCCGGGTCCTCGAATTGGTGCGCCCCAACGTGAGCGTGGAGGTGGCGGAACTGCTGCCCCAGGTCGTAGCCTGGAATCGCGAGTATCTCCAGTCCGTCAACGGCGGCCTGGTCGACGACCCGCGCGTCACGATCCGGATCGACGATGTCCTGGCCGTCCTGGCGCGCGTGAAGGCGCCCCGGTACGATGCCGTCCTCTTCGATATCGACAACGGGCCGGCCGCGATCGTGGCGGCGGCCAATGCACGCCTCTATGCGGCTCCCGGACTCACGGCCTTGTCCCGCGCGCTTCGCGCGGGCGGACGAGCGGTCTTCTGGTCGGCGTCGACCAACCGCGGGTTCTTGAAGCGACTCGCCCGGGCTGGTTTCCGCGCGACGGCGGTCGGCGCCAAGTCCTACCCGCACGCGAAGCGCGACACGCACACGCTCTTTGTGGCCGACTGGCCCGGTTGAACTCGGGGTCTGGCTGACGCGTGACCCGTGCATCGCGCCGGAATCGGGTTCGACACTCGTGTGCTGCGAGAACGCGTCTGCCTTGATTTGGCTGCAACCTCCTGTTATCGTGGCTCCCGATGCGCGTCACCGAGATTTTTCACAGTATTCAGGGCGAATCGACGTACGCGGGCTTACCGTGCGTGTTCGTGCGGATCACCGGCTGTCCGCTGCGCTGCACGTGGTGCGACACGACGTATGCGTTCGACGAGGGCGCGGAGTTGGGTCTCGAGCGGATCGTCGAGCGGGTGGCGGAGTATCCGTGCCGCCTCGTGGAGCTGACCGGCGGTGAGCCGCTGCATGATCCCGAGGCGTTCGTGCTGGCGACGCGCTTGCTCGATGCGGGGTATACCGTGCTGGTGGAGACGAGCGGGGCGGTGGATATCGCGCCCCTCGATCCGCGCGCGGTGATCATCATGGATCTCAAATGCCCGGCGAGCGGGATGGCCGATCGCAATCTCTGGAGCAATCTCGACCGGCTCAAGCCGTCGGATGAGGTCAAGTTCGTGGTCAACGATCGCGACGATTATCTCTGGGTGCGCGATGTGCTGAGCCGCACTGGCGTGGATGGCCGGCAGACCGTGCTCCTGTCCCCGGTCTTCGGCGAGCTCGACCCCAAACTCCTGGCCGCGTGGATCCTGGAAGACGGGCTTCGGGTCCGCCTGCAAATTCAAGTACACAAGTTCATCTGGGACCCCTCGGCTCGAGGGGTCTAGGCTTTGGCGAAGAGGAGTGAGATGACGCGTCAGGTGACCGTGAAGGTCGGCGATGTACTCCATGCGACGGATGAGGCGATCGTCGTGTTTCGGGGCGAGGACCGGGAGCGACAGGGAGAGTGGCGGGCGCTCGGCGAAGCGATGGGCACGGCCTTTCTCACGGCATTGAGCGGGTGCGGGTTCGAGGGCAAGCCCGGGCAAGCGGCGCTCGTCCACAGCATGGGCCGCGTGCCCGCGCGAGTGGTGATCGTGGCGGGCATCGGCCTGGTCGATGCGACCTCTCCCGAACGCATTCGTCAGGCCGCGGCGCGCGCCGCTCAGCGGGCGCGGGAGGCGGGGTGCGAACGCGTGACGTTCAGTGCCCGTGTCGAGGGGGTGGATCGGACGGCCTCCGCTCGGGCCTGCGTGGAAGGCGCCCTCCTGGGGCTCTATCGGTTTACCGCCTATAAGACCGAGCACGACGGCGATCAACGCGACGTGCGGCGCATCACGCTGCTCGCGGACAAGGCCGATCTCGCCGCGGTGCAGGCCGGTGTCCGACTGGGGACGATCGTGGCCGAGAGCGTCAACCAGGTCCGCGACCTGGGCAACCTCCCCGCCAATGTGGCCACCCCCACGCATATTGCCGAGCGCGCCCGGGCCATGGCCCGGGCCCATGGCCTGACCTGCGAGATCATCGAACGGAAGGGCATGGAACGGTTGGGGATGGGCGCGCTCTTGGGCGTGGCGCGGGGCAGCGTGGAGCCGCCGAAGCTGATTGTGCTTCGGTATTCCGGCACCGGCCGCTCGAACGGCCGGTCGGCCTCCGTCAAGCCGTTGGTCCTGGTCGGGAAAACGATCACGTTCGACAGCGGGGGCATCTCGCTCAAGCCCAGCGACAAGATGGAGCAGATGAAGAGCGACATGCTCGGCGGCGCGGGCGTCTTGGCCGTCATGCAGGCCGCCGCGCAGCTTCGGTTGCCGTTTCCCATCATCGGATTGCTGCCGGCCACGGAGAACATGCCGAGCGGCACCGCCATCAAACCGGGCGACGTGGTGACTGCCTACTCGGGGACGACCATCGAAGTCATCAATACCGACGCGGAGGGGCGTTTGGTATTGGCCGATGCGCTCGCGTACGCGATCAAGACGTATCAGCCGCGGGCGATCCTGGACATCGCCACGTTGACGGGAGCCTGTTCGGTTGCCCTGGGGCAACACGCGATCGGCCTCTTGGGAACCGACCCCGCGTTGATTGCGTGCGTGGAAAAGGCGGCCACGGCCAGCGGAGAACGCGTGTGGCAATTGCCGTTATGGGAAGACTATTACGAGCAGATCAAGAGCGACGTGGCCGATCTGAAAAACACCGGCGGCCGCGCGGCGGGCACCATTACCGCGGCGGCATTTCTCAGCCGGTTCGTGGGCAAGACCCCCTGGGCGCACCTGGACATTGCGGGCACGATGTGGAGCGATGACACGCGGCATTACGTCTCCAAGGGTGCCACCGGAGCGGGGGTTCGCCTGTTGATTCAACTCTTGTTGGATTGGGTGCGCGACGCCGATGACAAGCAGCCGGCCGTTCGCAACGGACGCCGTGCGGCGTCCGCCCGCCCCTCGCGCGGGCGTGTGCGAACGGTTGCCGCCCGATGAGCCTGGCGGATAAGCTGGGGCAGCTCGTCATGGTCGGTTTCGACGGTACGACGCCGTCGAAAGAGGTCACCCGACTCATCAAAGGGTCGCGGGTCGGAGGCGTTATTCTGTTCCGGCGCAATATCGAAGATCCCGCCCAGGTGCTGGCGCTGACCCGAGCGCTGCAGCGGCTGGCGACCAAGGCGCCCCTCTTCATCGCCGTCGATCAGGAAGGGGGGCGCGTCAGTCGCTTGCCGCCGCCCTTTACCCAGTTTCCCCCCGCCGCCGTTTTGGGCACGCGCAACTCGTTCGACCTCACGTACGGGGTCGGTGAAGCGATGGGCCGCGAGCTGGCGGCGGTCGGCATCAACATGGATATGGCGCCGGTTCTGGACGTGAATACCAACGCCGCCAATCCCGTGATCGGGGATCGCGCGTTCGGCGACAGCCCGATCGTGGTGGAGGAGCATGGATTGGCATTGATCGTCGGATTGCAGGACCGTCGGGTGATTGCGTGTGCCAAGCATTTCCCCGGCCACGGCGCGACCTCGGCCGATTCCCACTTCGAACTACCGGAGGTGAAGGCCTCGCTTCGCCGACTGGAGCGGATCGACCTGCGTCCCTTCGCCCACGCCATCGCCAATCGCCTGGCGGCGGTCATGACCGCGCACGTCATGTATCCGGCCCTCGATTCCAAGGCGCCGGCAACGCTCTCCAAACCCATCATCACCGGCTTGTTGCGGCAGGCGATGGGATTTGAAGGGCTGGTCATCACCGATGATCTGGAAATGAAGGCTATTGCGGGGCGGCACGATCCCGCGACGGCGGCCGTCAAGGCCTTTCAGGCCGGCGCGGACGTGTTGTTGTTCTGCCGGGACACCGATGCCCCCCGGCGCGCGATCGCGTCGTTGGCGGATTTGGTAAAGCGCGGACGAATTTCGGAAGCGCGAGTCGATCGGTCTCTGGAGCGCGTGCTGAGAACCAAAGAGCGATTCCTGCTGGGTGTCAAACCGCCGATGCGGACGGGACTTGCGCGGGTCATCGGGTGCGAGGCCCATCTACGCCTTGTGCAGCGCGCGCTGTCGATGTGACGGGGACGGAAAACACACTACATCACGGCAGACGAACGAGGGGAGCCCCGCCCGTCGTTCGGGACGGGAAGGGGACGGACGAAGATTATTTCCGCTTGGACGCCTTGCCGGTCAACAGCCAGTCCACACTGACTTTGCCGTAGTCGGCGATGCGGAGGAGCAATTCGGGGTTCGGCACGCGACCGCGCTCATACCGGCTGATGTAGTTTTGTTTTTTGACCCCGATCAGCTTGGCAAACTCGGTCTGAGTCATCCCGCCACGGATTTCACGGATTCGTTGACCGACTTGCAGGGGAGAGTATTTTTGCATGGACCTTCCTCCTCGTCAGGGACCGCATGCCTTGAACGTATACCCGGCACGCACCATCGGAGTATACCGAAGCAACTTCCGTCAAGTCAAGCCTTGTTCGGAATGCGCCGCGCGGCGCGACACGCGCACAGCGCGGCCTCCATGTCGTCCGGCAGCGGCGCGGTGAAGACCATCGGCCGGCCGGTGACGGGATGGACAAACCCCAACTCATGGGCGTGGAGCATCTGGCGGGTGATCGCGACCTCGGCAGGGGAATGGGCGCGGCGACCGCCATAGACCGTATCGCCCAAGACGGGATATCCCAGATGGGCCAGGTGGACCCGGATCTGATGGGTGCGCCCGGTTTCCAGCGTCACGCCCACCAAGGTGACGGTTCCGAACCGCTCGACGACCCCGTAATGACTGACTGCGGATCGGGGTTTGGCCGATCGCGAGGAGATTTTCTTGCGATCCCGGAGATCGCGCCCGATGGCGAGATCCACCGTGCCGCGTCGGGGTCGAACGTCGCCGGCCACGAGCGCGAGATAACGCCGGCTGATGCTGTGGACCTTGAATTGTTTCATCAAGCCGGTGTGGGCGAGATCGTGCTTGGCCACCACCAGCAGGCCGGAGGTGTCCTTGTCGAGGCGGTGGACGATCCCGGGCCGCTCCCGACCGCCGATTCCGGCCAGGTCCCGGCAGTGGTGCAGCAGCGCATGGACCAGCGTCCCCGAATGATGGCCCGGTGCGGGATGGACGACCAAGCCCGCCGGTTTGTCGAGCACGAGCAGGTCCTCGTCCTCGTACAGGACGCTCAGGGGAATCGGTTCGGGGCTGAGCTCGAGCCGCCGGGGAGCGGGCGGACGATGGATGACGATCCGATCACCGGGCCGGATCAGATAGCTGGGCTTGACCTGTCGACCGTTCACGTCGATCATCCCATCCGTCAATCCCCGCTGAATTCTGACTCGGGATACCGGAATGCCCTGCCGGGTCAGGAACCGGTCGATGCGCTCGGGAGCTTCTCCGGCGGTGACGGTGAGAATCGTCACCTGCGGTTCCGTATCCCCATCGGAGCGGACGGCCGAGTCGTCGTCGGGTTGAGGCACGACAGGCGTCAGAGGGTCGAGGCCGATCGAGCCTGGGCGCCCTTCTGAAAGAGGAGATGACCGAGCAGCATGACCATGCCGACCGTGATGCCTGAATCGGCCACGTTGAAGACCGGCCAATGATAGGCGCCGGCGTAGACGTCGATAAAGTCGATGACCTCGCCGAATCGCATGCGGTCGATGAGGTTGCCGACGGCTCCGCCGAGGATCAGGGCCAGGGCGACGAGCGTCCACCATTCACCCGGCGGTACCTGCCGGAGAAACCCGAGAATCATCACCACGGCCGCCAGGGAGACGATCAGAAAGAACCAAAAACGAAATGTGGCGTCGGCGTCGGCCAGCAGACTGAAGGCGGCTCCGGGATTTCGGGTATAGGTCAGATTGAGTGACGGCAACAGCGGGATCGACTCATACAAGTCCATGGTCCGGCTGATCAGCGCCTTGGAGATCTGATCGACCACGACGACCACCCCGGCCAGTAGGATGGCCCGGATCACGGCCCGACCACCGCGGCACAGCGTGCGCAGAGCTCCGCATGCCGCGAGCCCACATCGGTCCGATAGGTCCAGCACCGCGCGCATTTCGTGCCCCCCGCCCGCGCGACGGTCACGGCTAGATCGGCTGAGGTCTCCGAGCCCGGGGGATGCCGATCGAACGCCGCAAGGTCCACGCCCGACACGATGAACAGTTCGGCCAGTCGGTCGGTGTGCGCAGTCAGAAAGCCGCGAAGGTCGTCGCCGGCATAGAGCGTGACCTGGGCCTCAAGCGATGAACCGATGACCTTCCCCGCGCGCGCGCCCTCCAGCGCTCGGGAGGCCTCGGCCCGGACTCGAAAGAGCCGCTCCCACTGCGCGATGTGGACGTCGGTCAGTGCCCAGCCTGGCTCGGCGACCGGGAAGGGCGCGAGGTGAACGCTCGGGTGAGTGCGGGACGCCTCCGGCAGGTATCCCCACAATTCCTCGGCGGTAAACGACAGGATCGGCGCCATCAGCCGGACCAAGGCGGTGAGGACGCGGTTCAGCACGGTCTGCGCGGCACGCCGCGCAGCCGACGCCCGGCCCTCGGTGTAGAGCCGGTCCTTCAGGATGTCCAGATAGATCGCGCTCAAGTCGACCGCGCAGAAGTTGTTGAGCGCGTGAAAGACGGCGTGAAACTCATAGTCGGCATAAGCGCGATCCACCCGCTCGATCAGACCGTGCAAGCGGTGCAGCGCCCATCGATCGATGTCATGCAGGGCGTCGAGTCCCACCGCGTCGCGCCGCGGTTCGAAGTCGCCCAGATTGGCCGCCAGAAACCGGCAGGTGTTGCGGATCTTGCGGTAGGCCTCGACCAACTGCGCCATGATCGTGGGCGAGATACGGACGTCGTCGCGATAATCCTCCGCCGCGACCCAGAGTCGCAGGATCTCCGCCCCGTGTTGCTTGATGACTTCCTGCGGAGAGACCACGTTCCCCGCCGACTTGGACATCTTCTTGCTCTCGCCGTCCACCACGAAGCCGTGGGTCAGGACGGACCGATAGGGCGCCCGGCCGTCGGTCAAGAGCGAGGTGAGCAGCGCGCTGTGAAACCAGCCCCGGTGCTGGTCCGAGCCTTCGAGATACAGATCGGCCGGCCAGGCGAGTTCCGGACGGGGTTTGAGCACCGCCGCGTGGCTCACACCGGACTCGAACCAGACATCCAAAATGTCCTGCTCTTGTCGGAACGCTCCCTGCCCGCACCGTGCGCAGACGGTCCCCGCAGGGAGCAGGTCCTCGGCCGATTTGGAAAACCAAATATCGCTGCCGCCCTCCCGTTCCATCTGATCGGCCACGTGGTCGGCGATCGCCCGGCTGAATAAAGGCGTCCGGCACGTGGGGTTCATGCAGGTAAAGGCGGCGATGGGCACGCCCCAGACGCGCTGGCGCGAGATGCACCAATCGGGGCGGTTGGCCATCATTCCATAGATGCGTTCACGGCCCCACTTCGGAATCCAGGCGACCTTGTCGATCTCCTCGATCGCCTTCCGTCGAAGGTCTGTGGTCTCCATCGAAATAAACCACTGCTCGGTGGCGCGAAAGATTACGGGCTTCTTGCAGCGCCAGCAGTGGGGGTAGGAGTGCCCGATCGTCGATTCGGCCAGTAGACGACCCCGCTCCTTCAGGAGGGTGATGATGGGCGTGTTGGCGTCAAAGACCCGCTGCCCCGAAAACACGTCGGCTTCGTGGGTAAAGCGTCCCTGCTGGTCCACCGGCGCAGAGACGGCCAACCCGTATTTCAGGCCGACTTCGTAGTCTTCCTGGCCGTGCCCGGGTGCGGTGTGGACACAGCCGGTGCCCTGGTCGAGGGTGACGTGGTCGCCGAGGATGATCGGCGCATCCCGTTCCAACCACGGGTGGCCGCACACGACTCCCTCGAGTTCTTGACCGGCCCACGCTCCCGGCGTGATTTCATACGAACCGGGTTCAAACCCGAAGATCTTCATGCACGAATCGGCGAGCTTCTGCGCGAGGATCATGTCGCCGGAGGGCGTCTTCACCAGGCGATACATCTCGAAGGGATTCAGGGCAACCGCTTGGTTGGCCACCAACGTCCAGGGGGTTGTCGTCCAAATGACGACGGACGTCCCCCGACGGTCATCGACGCGGAATTTCCCATTCGGATTCTTCACCGGAAATTTCACGTAGATCGACGGCGACGTGTGGTCGGCATACTCCACCTCGGCCTCGGCCAGCGCCGTTTCATCGAAGGGGCACCAGAGCACCGGCTTCTTCCCTTTATAGACGGCACCCGTCGCGACGATTTTGCCGAACTCGCGCACGATCGCTGCTTCGTATGCCGGCGTCATCGTCAGATAGGGGTGGTCCCAGTCGCCCAGCACGCCCAGGCGCTTGAACTCGTCGCGTTGGATGTCCACGAATCGCGCGGCGTATTCGCGGCAGAGCCGCCGGATCTCCAGCGTGCTCATCCCCTGCTTCTTCGGCCCCAGATCCTTCAGCACCTGATGTTCGATCGGCAGGCCGTGGCAATCCCATCCGGGAATGTACGGTGCGTCGCGATCCGCCATCGTGCGGTATTTGACGATGATGTCCTTGAGAATCTTGTTGAGGGCGTGGCCGATGTGGATGTGCCCGTTCGCGTAGGGCGGGCCGTCGTGCAGGATGAAGGGGGGACGTCCATGGCGCGCTTCCCGAATGCGCCGATACAGCCCCTCGGCGTCCCACCGCGCCAGCAGCGCCGGTTCTTGACGGGCGAGGTCGGCTTTCATGGGGAACGTGGTGGCGGGCAGGTTCAGCGTGTCGCGGTATGCCTTGGAGGAGTCACCCATGCCTGATCCTAGCAAGCGCGGCGGAAAGGAGTCAACACGCGCCCCGCGCGAACGCGGGCGGCGCGATGAGGCCGTCGGCGACGAGCCGCTGGGCCTCGCGATACCGGTCGGGCGTACCGATGTCGATCCAGGACGCGTCGGTCGGATGGCCGAAGACGCGCTCGCCACGCTCGACCATCGCGATATACGCGTCGGTGATCGGCGCAAACACGCCGGGCGGGATCTCGGCCAGCACGCGGGGCTCCACCACGTGAATCCCGGTGAACATCACCTCGTGCAGCGCGGGTCCCTGCCACGGTCCCCGGCCGAGGAATCGGCGGATCCGCCCCTCGTCATCCAGGCCGAGCACTCCGTAGGAAGCCGCATCGGGCGCGCGGCGGACCGCCAGGGTGACGAGACCGCGGTTCCGGGCATGGGCCGCGATCAACTCGCGCGGATCGAGGCCGGTCAGAATATCGGCGTTGACGACCAGGAAGGGGCCGTCTCCTAAAAAGCCCTCCACGTGCTTGAGTCCGCCGCCGGTTCCCAAAATATCGGGTTCCTCCGAATACGACAGATCGAGGCCGAATCGACGGCCGTCTCCCAAGGCCTCGCGAATGAGGTCGCCCTTGTAATGGAGATTGATCATCACCTGCGTGATCCCCGCGGACGCGATCCAGGCCAGGGTGTATTCGATCAGGGGCCGGCCGGCGAGGGGCAGCAGCGGTTTGGGGAGGCGGTCGGTGAGCGGGCGCAGGCGTGTCCCCAAGCCCGCGGCCAGGATCATGGCCTTCACGCGAGTTCCGGCACCAGCGGGGCCAGGCGGTCCCGCAACTCCGCCAGGTCGGGATATTTTCCCAGATTGCGCCGGACGGCGCGCAATGTGGGCGCGACGTAGGGCAGGTGGGTCGGCCGTCCCTTGACCTTCTCGATATACACGAAACGGCCCGCCGCTTTGAGATTGCGCTGGAGGCTGGTGAGATCGAAGAGGCGGCGGAACGCCCGGGCGTCGGGGCGCGGGGCCGGAAGGCCGGCCAAATAGTAGGCGATTAAGCGGTCGATGAGATCTTCTCCCAGCGTCACATAGGAATCGCGAAGCAGGGAGGCGAGATCGTAGCTGCGGGGGCCGACCAGCGCGTCTTGAAAATCGATGAGCCGAAGCCTGCCGTCGGCCAACATCAGATTCCGGCTATGGTAGTCCCGATGCACCAGGCAGGAATCGGCCGCCGCCAACTCATCGGCCAGTCGTCCAAAGGAAGTTCGAATGGCCTCCCGCGCGGGATCGGGAACGGCCGCGTTCCTGCGCGCTTCGATGCCGTATTCGAGAAAATGATCCAGCTCCCAGAGCAGCAGCGCGCGGTCAAACCGTCGGCCGAACGCGAGACAGCGCGCGGGATCGGGCGACGGCTCCGGCGCCTGGAGCGCGACCAGCGCATCGATCGCTTGGCGATACAGCGCTTCGACGCGTTCGGGGGCCGCCCCGGCGACGGTGTCCCATAAGGTGCAATCGCCGAGATCTTCGAGCACCAGGCGTCCGCCCTCGCGGTCGTAGTAATACATCTCCGGAACGCCGAGTCCGCGAGCGCGAAAATACCGTTGGATATTCAGAAACGGGAGTTCGGTGACGGGGGCATCAGCCGACGAGTCGGCCTCTTCCGACCGTTTGAACGCTTCCGGCTCGGCCAATTCCATCAGAATCAGCGTCTGAGGACGATGCCCGTCGGGTAGACGAATGCGAAAGTAGGTCCGATTCGAGGCGTCGCCCTTCAAGCGGTCGCACTCGAGGACGGGGGCGTGAAATCCCGCGTGCCGGACGAGCTCGCTCAAATCAAGCCGGGTTCGTTCCGTGAATGTGGAGGATGACGTGACCGGAGGGTCAACCATGGACGCGCCATTCTGCCATGCGCCGGAATGGCTGTCAAACGAGAAGGCGAGTGCGCGTCCCGGACCCGTGGGCAAATGCCCACACCTGTGTGCTTTACACCCGTGATCGAGCTAAAGAAGCGGGATATCGGGCCGGAGATGGTCGGCACGCGTCTTGCTGAGCTAGGCGATGATGATGGAGACGGCGATGGAAGGGGACGCAGGCATGCAGCAACAGACCATCGGGCGGATGGTCTGTTGCAAGGGGATCGGGTTGCACTCGGGCGCGCCGGTTTCCATCCGGTTTCGGCCGGCCCCCGCGAACAGCGGGATCCGGTTCCTGCGCCAGACGGCCGGCCGCCCGGCCTGGGTTGAGGCGCGGATCGGGCAGGTCTCCGGCACCACGCTGGCCACGACGCTCGGTCGGGGAGATGAGGTGGTGCACACCGTCGAGCACCTGCTCGCCGCCCTCAGCGGGATGCGGATCGATAATGTGATCATCGAGCTGGACGGGCCGGAGATTCCGATTATGGATGGTAGCGCCCGTCCCTTCGTCGAGGTCTTGCTTGAAGCGGGTTGCGTCCGGCAGGCGGCGGTTCGCGCCGTCTGTGTGCTCGACGCGTCGTTCGAAGTCCGCGACGACACCGGATGGATCGCCGCGGCTCCCGCCTCCCGCTTGGAGATCCATAACACGGTCGAGTACGATCACCCGGCGGTCGGACGACAAGTGTTTGAGTATATCGACGAGGGTCCGGCCGGGTTCGCGGCGTCGTTGGCCGGCGCCCGAACCTTCGGGTTCCTGGATGACGTCGAACGGCTGAAGGCCGCGGGCCTCATCCTGGGAGGAAGCCTGGAGAACGCCGTGGTGGTGGGGCCGCACGGGGTGTTGAACGCGGAAGGGCTTCGTTGGCGCGACGAATTCGTCCGACATAAAACGCTGGATCTGCTCGGGGATCTCGCGCTGTTCGGCGGCGCGGTGAGAGGGCGGATTACGGCCTATAAGGCTGGTCACGCACTCCACGCAAAATTTACGTCATATTTGGCTGCGCATGCCGAGCTGTGGAGCCTTGAATCGCCGGAGAGCCGGGAATTGATCTCAGTGGGAGAGGCCGTGCACTCGTCGTAACGGCGTTGGGTATCACGTGAAAATAGCCGGGGGCTCCTCGTCAGAGGAGCCCCCGTTCTCTTTGCCGCAGACTACTTCTTCTTTGCAGCCTTTTTCTTCACGGGTTTTTTCGTCGCCAAGTGTCATCACCCCCTTTCGTCGGAGGCCCCTCCCGGGGCTACCAAGGTTTCGTCGACCAGGTCAAAGGTGTTCGGCGCCACTTTTCGAAACCGTTTATCGCGCCGCAGCGAGATGGCAATCGAGGTCACCGGAGTCTTGCCGCGGATCCGAACTCCGCCCTCGACCAGTTTTCGATACACTTCCTTCGCATGCATCGGGGTGCCGGCTTCCTTGAGTAAGATGCCGGCAGCCTGGGGCACGCTCATCCCGAAATACTTGCTTCGCCCAAACAGAATTTCTTGAGATTGGTCGACATCCAACGGGCCCCGGTTCTTATCCCGCTCACCCTCGATCGGGAGGGGCCGGGCAGCCACCCGCGCTTTTTCCTGCTCCACTCGATACAACGTTTCGGCCAGTTCCAGATACTTCTTAATAGTCTTGATTTCCTCCTCCAGCCGATCGCGCTTTTTCTGGAGTTCCTGCAGTTTGATTTTATAGGCTTTAATCCGCTGGTCGAGTCCGCCAAGGATGTCCTGTAGCTCTTCCATACCGTCGTGACCCTTAGCATATATATAATCGATGAGCACGCATGTCTTTCGCTATGGAGCATAGCAAAGCTAATGCTTGTTGTCAAGCAAGAAATTGCTATATACTACGAAACAGTCTTGCTATCAGTCGTTTTGATGGAATAGCTGTACTCCGGTGCTATTTGGGAATAATCCCGGTCAAAAGAGGATTCTCAGATTGATGGGCCGCACGCATCAACCGTTATGGGAATGGGGTGTTGGGGGTCTGATTTTTTTGGCGCTCTCCTCCTGCCAGCCCTTGGGTCGGACGGGTCTGCCCGATCCCCCTGGGGTCGAATGGATTCCGGCGGTGACGCACCAATCCCGGATCACGCTTTCGGGAACCAAACCGCCGGGTTCGTTGCTACTCGTCGATGACGTGGAACAGGTGTCCCGCGATACGTCGGGCAC